>NZ_JAKSYP010000172.1:0-243849 GCF_022829625.1 Methylobacterium sp. E-046
CGACATGCTGTTCATGGCCGGCGGCGGGCGCACCACGCGCGTGCACGGGCCGTTCTGCTCGGACAGCGAGGTCGAGACCGTGGTCGCCCACCTCAAGCGCCAGGGCCGACCCAGCTACCTCGACGCCGTCACCGCGGACGATTCGCCCGAGGAGCCCGCCAAGGAAGGTGGCCGGTCCGGCCGAGGCAAGGCGGTCCCGGCCGACAGGGCCGAGCGCTCCGACGAGTCCGAGGAGGAGGCCCCCGTCTTCGACATCGGCGCCTTCGCGGCGGCGACCGGCGGCGAGTCCGACGACCTCTACAAACAGGCGATCGAGGTGGTGCTGCGCGACCAGAAGGCGTCGACCAGCTACATCCAGCGCCGCCTGCAGATCGGCTACAACCGCGCCGCCTCGATCATGGAGCGGATGGAGATCGAGGGCATCGTCGGCCCGGCCAACCATGCCGGCAAGCGCGAGATCCTGGTCGCCGGCGCGGCCCACATGTCGAACGGCATGTACGACGACGAGTGAGACGGGGTCCGGGCCGCCTGCCCATGCCGGCGGCCCGGACGTCGCATCTTCGCCACAGGGTGGGGGTCTAACGGGCCGCTGCGAAGACCGTCCCGCCCTTGCGAGCGGAGCCAAGCAGGACAGCGGCGCCACGGTGCCGGATGTCGCGCCGCCGGGAATGGCTTCGCTCCGCTCGCAAGGACGGGGTGGCGCGCGTTCCGCGGCAGCCTGCCACCCTCATGTACACCCGTCAGTATGGCGCCGGAGCCCGCCAGCGGTTCCTCAGGAGATTCTGCCGATGATCGGCCGCCGCACCCGCACAGCCGGCTCCCTGATCGCCGCCGGATTGTGGCTCGCGACCGCCAATCCGGCCGAGGCGCAGGTCGGCGCCTTCATCGACAGCCTGTTCGGCCACAAGGAAGAGCCTGCGCCGCCGCCGGAGGCCGCGCGGCCGGCCCCCGCACCGGCGAAGAAGCCGGCTTCAAAGGCCAAGGACGCCGCCAAGGAGCCCGGCAAGGACGCCCCCAAGACCGGAAGCCTCAAGGCCGGCAAGGGTGCCGACAAGGCCGAGCACAAGGCTGCCGAACCCAAGGTCGCGGCGGTCGGCGCGCCGACGGCGGTCTCCCCCGCCGAGCCGGCCGATGCCGCGACGCTGCTCGCCCAGGCCAACGCCTACTTCAACGGGATCAACACGCTCACCGGCAGCTTCATGCAGATCGGCGCGGACGGACGGCGGATCGGCGGCAAGCTGACGCTCGCCAAGCCCGGCCGCCTGCGCTTCGACTACGACCAGCCTTCGCCCCTCGAGGTGATCGCCGACGGGACCTCCGTGGCGGTGCGCGACCGCAAGCTCAACACGCAGGACCTCTACTTCATCGCGCAGACGCCGCTGAAATTCCTGCTGCGCGAGAAGATCGATCTCGCCCGCGACCTCTCCGTGACCGACGTGGCGAACGACGCGGGCGGCGTGCGCATCAGCCTGGAGGATCGCGCCACCCTCGGAGGCACCTCGAAGATCCAGCTGTTCTTCGATCCCGAGGTGAAGACCCTGTCGCAGTGGCGGATCACCGACCCGCAGGGCTACATCACCACCGTGCAGCTCTCGAACCTGCAGAAGGGCAAGGGCGTCGACGGCAGCGTGTTCTTCATCAACTACGGCCGCGCCGCCGACAAGGCGATGCAGCAGCAGATCCAGCAGTCGCAGCAGTAAGCGACGCCTCTACGCCGCCCGTACGCCGATCCCGCCGAGGCCGGGCTCCCGCCAGCGGTCGAGCTCCCGGTCGATCGCCGCCTCGGTCCCGTGCAGGAACTCGGCGGCCGGCAGGCCCGGGGCGACGGCGGCGAGGTAGCTCACCACCACGGTCCCGGCCCGGGTGGCCATACCGCCCGGCCAGAACAGTCCGGAATTCAGCGCCACCGGCACCACCGGCAGGCCGAGTCGGCCGTAGAGCAACTCGACGCCGCGCTTGAAGCGCAGGGGCGCGGCGATGTCGCCGCGGGTGCCCTCGGGGAAGATCAGGACAGACCGGCCGGCCGCCACGGCGGCGCGGCCCTGGTCGATCATGGTGCGCAGGGCCTGGGTGCCGTTGGCGCGGTCGATGACGATCATCGGCGAACGCCGCAGAAACCAGCCCACCACCGGGATCGCCAGCAATTCCTGCTTGGCGACGATCGCCACGTCCGGCACCAGCACCAGGAAGGCCAGGGTCTCCCAGGTCGATTGGTGGTTGGCGACGATCAGGCAGGGCTCGTCCGGCAGGTGATGGCGCCCCTCCTCGACGTAGCGCAGCCCGACGATGCTCCGGAGCCCGGCCAGGATGCCCCGCGCCCAGAGGCGCGTCGCCCGCCGGATCGGCCGCTCGGGGCTCCCCGACAGGAGGAAGATCGCCAGCGGCACGAGGAACAGGGTCGTCCAGGCCGCCCAATAGGCGGCGAACAGGAGCGAGCGAGCATGTGCCATGGCAGGGCCTCGACGAGGGGCCCGGGAGAGGGCAGGGCACGGACATAGCGCCTGCCGGGAGGGGACGCACGGCATTTCGGGGCCGCTGCGACGAGCGGACTGTCGCGGAACGCGAAATCGGCTATCGGAGCGCAACACCGTCCGAACCCCGGCTCAGCCCGTGCAGCTCACCGTCACCACCTGGAACATCAACTCGGTGCGCCTGCGCATCGACCTAGTGCTGCGCTTCCTCGCCGAGCACACACCCGACGTGCTCTGTCTCCAGGAGACGAAGTGTCCGGACGACGCCTTCCCGCTCAAGGCCCTGCGCGGCTCCGGCTACGAGCACGTGATGTTCGCCGGCCAGAAAGGCTATAACGGCGTCGCGATCCTCTCGCGCTTTCCCCTCCACACCCGGAGCGTGATGCCCTTCTGCGACCGGCCGGATGCCCGCCACATCTCGGCGGTGCTCGGGCCGGAGGCCGGGGCGGCCGCCGGTATCGTGCTGCATGACTTCTACGTGCCGGCCGGCGGCGACGTTCCGGATCGCGGCCTCAATCCGAAATTCGCCCACAAGCTCGACTTCCTGAGCGAGCTGCGCGCCTGGGGCGGCAAGCGCGTCTCCGGTCCGGCCATCCTGGTCGGCGACCTCAACGTCGCGCCGCTGGAGCACGACGTCTGGTCGCACAAGCAGCTCCTCGACGTGGTGAGTCACACGCCGGTCGAGACCGAGGCGCTGGAGGTTCTGCGCGGGGAGGCGGGCTGGATCGACGCGGCGCGCCATCTCACGCCCCAGCCGGAGAAGATCTACACGTGGTGGAGCTACCGGTCCCCCGACTGGGCCGCGGTCGACAAGGGCCGGCGGCTCGATCACGCCTGGGTCTCTCCGGATCTCGCCGGCACGGTCCGCAAGGTCGAGGTGCTGCGCGCGGCCCGGGGTTGGGAGCGACCGTCGGATCACGCCCCGGTAACCTTGACGCTCGAACTCTGATCCGGCGCTCGGAGCGGAACCGCGATGCGGGCCACGCATTGCTCGCTCACAAACCCGTGACGCGAGCTGCCCGATGCGCAAGATCCTGATCGCCTTCATCCTCCCCAAGGTGGTGTCCTACCTGCGTCGCCGCTACGGCGGTCCGCACGCCAACCGGAACCGCGCCTTCTGATCCGGCGTCCATCCGCCCCGTTCGCGGGGTTGTGACGGTCGGGCGCAGGCGGCGGGGTTTGCGGGCCGCACCAGGTCCCGTTGACCCTGCCGCCAGGAGCCGCAGCCCATGACCGACGATCCGCGCGAGGCAGGCCCGCGCCCGCCCTTTCCCGGAGACCAGCAGCAGCCCCGCCCGGGGCTGACCACGCGTATGACGCCGCGGCCGGACCACGGCGAGCAGAGCTATGTCGGCAAGGGCCTCCTCACCGGTCAGGCCGCGCTGATTACGGGCGGTGATTCGGGGATCGGTCGGGCGGTGGCGATCGCCTACGCCCGGGAGGGCGCCGACGTCGCGATCTCCTACCTGGAGGTCGAGCAGGAGGATGCCGAGGAGACGCGGGCCTGGGTGGAGAAGGCCGGGCGCCGCTGCCTGCTGCTCCCGGGCGACATCTGCGACGAGGCCCAGTGCCGGACCCTCGTGGCGCGCACCGTGGAAATCTTCGGGCGCCTCGATATCCTCGTGAACAACGCCGCCGCCCAGGTGGTCAACGACGGCCTCGGCGATCTGAAGGCCGCCGATATCGAGGGCTCGTTCCGGGCCAACGTGTTCGCCATGTACTACCTCGCTCAGGCGGCGGTGCCGCACATGAAGCCGGGCGGGGCGATCGTGAACAGCACCAGCGTGCAGGCGAAGGTCGCCGGCCCGAACATGCTGATCTACGCTGCCACCAAGGGCGCCATCGCGAGCCTGACCATCGGCCTGTCGAACCTCCTCGCCCCGCAGGGCATCCGGGTGAACTGCGTCGCCCCCGGGCCGGTCTGGACGCCGATCCAGCCCATCGTGAAGAGCCCGGAGGAGATGGAGCAGCTCGGCGCGCAGACGCCGCTGGGCCGCGCCGGCCAGCCGGCGGAACTGGCGCCGGCCTACGTGCTGCTCGCCTCCCGCGAGGGCAGCTACATGTCGGGCGCCCTGGTGCCGGTCACCGGCGGCCTGCCGATGCTCTGAGGTCGCCCGATCGCGGACGACGCAGGGGCGGAGCGGCGCGCTGGCTGAACAACGCGGTCCGCATCGCTCCGAGGGGACCGCCGGCAACGGACAGCATCCGCATGGAGAACCTCGCCGGCCGGCACGTAGGTCGGCGCGGCGTGGGTCAGCAGCCGGAGGATCGGCCACGCCAGGCGGCTGAAGGCCGCGGCGCCGGCCATCATGACGGGGTGTCGACCCTTTCCTGTGGTCGCCGTCGTGATGTCGGATCGTGGAGTCAGGCTCGTCCGGCTGCTGGCTACGCGCAGCGTCACCGATCTACGGGTTCGGTCTGCGACATCCGGACCGACGGTATGCCGCCGGCGCGCCCGGCCCCGGATGCGATGCCCGCAGTGGGTCTGCGATGCCCGACGGCGCGCCCGGCACCGGCGGATAGCAGCCTGGTTCCAAAGAATGACCCGCCACGCGGGGCGCGGCGGGTCTGAACTTAGAGCCTGTCGTTGGTGTATCCTGCGCAGGCCCTGTCGCCGCGCCGATGGAACGACCTAAAACGGGATATCGTCGTCCAGGTCGTAGCCGCCGCGTCCGCCACCGCCGCCGCCATTGCCGTTGCCGGAGGACGCCGGGGCCGGACGCCGCTCGCCGCCCTGAGCGCGGCCGCCGCCGAAATCGCCCCCGCGGTCACCACCCCGGCCACCGCCGAAGTCGCCGCCGCGGCTGATCTGGCCGCCGCCCTCCTCCTCGCCGGCGAAGTCTCCGCCGCCACCGCCACGCCCGTCGAGAATCGTCATCTCGCCCCGGAAGCGCTGGAGCACCACCTCGGTGGTGTACTTCTCGACGCCGGAATTGTCGGTCCACTTCCGGGTCTGGAGCTGGCCCTCGATGTAGACCTTCGAGCCCTTGCGCAGGTACTGCTCGGCCACGCGGGCGAGGTTGTCGTTGTAGATCACGACCGAGTGCCACTCGGTCTTCTCCTTGCGCTCGCCGGAGGCCTTGTCCTTCCACGACTCGGAGGTGGCGAGCCGCAGATTGCACACCGGATCGCCCGAGCCGAGGCGGCGCATCTCGGGGTCGCGCCCGAGATTGCCCACCAGAATCACCTTGTTGACGCTGCCCGCCATCGCTCTCTCCTCACCGTACGGATCTCACTGGGCATCTGCCCGGAGGCGCGTGAACCATGCGCCCGGGCTTCCGGAGCGGCAACCTGCGGAGCGGGCTTGTGCCCGCTTTCCGCAGCGCCGACGGATCTCTATGTTCTATATCTGTTCTTGAGCGGCAGCAAGCCTCGGTCAGGAGACCCGCACGACCAGCTTTCCGAAATTCCGGCCTTTCAACAGGCCGACGAAGGCCTCGGGTGCCTTCTCCAGGCCCTCCACCACGTCCTCGCGGTAGCGGACCCGGCCCTCCTGGATCCAGCCGCCGACCTCCCGGCGAAAGATCTCCGCCTGATCGGCGAAGTCCCAGACGATGAAGCCCTGGATGTGCAGCCGGTTCGTGAGAACCGAGCGCATCAGGCCCGGCAGGCGGTCGGGGCCGGGGGGCACCTCGGTGGCGTTGTAGCCCGAGACGAGGCCGCAGACCGGGATCCGCGCGAAGGGGTTGAGCAGCGGCATCACGGCGGCGAAGACTGCGCCACCGACATTCTCGAAGTAGACGTCGATGCCCTTGGGGCAGGCGGCGGCCAGAGCCACGGGCAGATCGGCGCCGCGATGGTCGATGGCGGCGTCGAAGCCCAGTTCTTCGGTGAGGTAGCGGCACTTGTCCGGGCCGCCCGCGATCCCGACGGCGCGGGCGCCCTTCAGCTTGGCGATCTGCCCGACGAGGGAGCCTACGGGACCGGCAGCGGCGGCGACCACGACGGTCTCGCCGGCCTTCGGCTGGCCGATGTTGAGAAGCCCGGTATAGGCGGTCATGCCGGGCATCCCGAGCACGCCGAGCGCCGTCGAGGGCGGCGCCGCGGCCGGATCGACCCTGCGTGACCCCTTTCCGTCGGTGACGAAGTAGTCCTGCCAGCCCGCGAAGGCGGTGATGAGGGCGCCCACGGCATGGTCCGGGTGGTTCGAGGCGACGACCTCGCCCACCGTCTCGGCGGTGATCGGCGCGCCGATCTCCACGGGGGCGGCGTAGGATTTGGCGTCGCTCATCCGGCCGCGCATGTAGGGGTCGAGGGACAGCCAGCGGGTGCGCAGGAGGACCTGCCCCGGGCCGAGACGCGGTACCGGCACCTCCTCCAGACGGAAGTTCTCGGGGCGCGGCTCGCCGTGCGGGCGCGAGGCCAGGACGATGCGGCGGTTCATGGCGATCGTGGCGGACTCGGTCGTGGCGGACTCGGTCATGGCAGACTCCCGGATGCTGGATGCCGCCTCCGATCTGGGGCGCGAGGCGGCTGCGGCAAAGGCGCGGCGGCGATCTCCGGGCCGGATCGTGCGTTGTCCGATCTCCTGAGCGGGGAGCGGCTGCATGCGGCGGACGACACTGGGGCTCGGCCTGGCGATCCTAACGGCGGGGGCCGCCTCGGCCGGCCCGCTCGACAGGTATCGGGACCGCGCCCGGGTGCTGGTCCTGTCGGCACCCGACGGCGGGGATGCGCAGCTGAGGGCCCAGCGGGCCGCGTTGGGGGCCGCCCGCGCCAGCGTCGCCGAGCGCGACCTCGTGGTGCTGGAAGCGATCGGCTCCGGGGCCGGGGCGCTGGCTCTGCGCGCGCGGCTCGGCCTGCCGGCCGACCGCTTCCGCGCGGTCCTGATCGGGAAGGACGGGGGCGCCAAGCTCGCCGCCGACACGCCGATCCCACCGCAGACGCTGTTCGCCACGATCGACGCGATGCCGATGCGGCGCGCCGAGATGCAGGGGCGCCGATAGGACCGGAATCCCTGTGCGCCGGGCGGGTGCGGACACCAACGGTTAAGCCTACCGCCCTATCACCGAACCGTGTCGACGGCCCGATTCCGGCCGTCTGTCGAGGCCCGCCAGGACGCACGCACGAGACGCTCGAATCGATGACCCGACAACAAGTTGCCACCGCCATCCGCCGCCTCGTCGCCTCGCAGGTCGAGGACATCGATCGCGCGGTCCGCGACGGCCACAAGACCATCGCGCTGAACGAGCTGGCGGACCTCAACCGCCAGCTCAAGGCCTTCGCGGCGGCGCTGAAGAAGGCGCCGGCGCGCATCTGATGTCGCCTTCCGGTCGGGACCTTCGGCTGAGGCGGTCCTGGCCGTCATCACGCGCGAAGCGACGCGATCCGGAGCGGGGCGATGTCACTCGGCGCGGCGCCGAAGGGATTGCCTCGCTCCGCCGGGGATGGAAGCCCCGAGGCACCGACCGGGTGCCGCAAGGTCCATCCTACCAGCGCGGTCCGCCCCAGCGGCGGGGCGGGATGTCCTCCGGCGGCGGCGGAGGGGGCGGGCCGCGGTCGAAGGCCGGCTCGTCGCAGACCCGCACACGGCGCAGCACCGGCGCGCCGTCCGGATCGAACCGGCGCCGCACGAATTCCCGGCACGGCTCGGGCGGCGCGGCGGTGAAACGGGGGCCGCGGAACTCAGGCTCGCGCCGCGGCGGCGGCGGCGGGGGGCCGCGTTCGGGCTCGTCTTCCTGAGGCGGACCGCCATAGCCGGGCGGCGTATAGGGCCCCCCGAAATCGGCGGCCAGCGCCGGGCCGGCGGCGAGGAGCAGGGCAAGGAGTCCGGTGCGTGCGAGGAGGCGACGGGCGGGCACGGGGGCCTCAGCGGAATCGGGCACACGGGGATCGCGGCCATCATCTCCGGAGGTTGCACCGAGGCACCTGAACCGCCGCCGCAGGTCCGTGTCGGCTTCCGTTCAGCCGGCTATTTCTGCATCGCGGTGACTTCGCACTGGGCGTATTCGGCACTCGCCTTCACGTAGGCATTGAGCTTCTGCAGGTAGGCCTCGGCGATCGGCCGGAAGGCCTGCGCCTGCAGGTTATAGGCCTTGATCGCGTCGTTGTAGCTGTAGGCCTCCCAGCCCGGGCAGCCCGCCTTGGCGTCGAGGCAGGCGGGCTTCTCCGGCAGGGCCGGCTTGGTCGGCCGGACGGAGGCCGGTGGCGGCTCGGGCGGGGTGCAGGCCGCGACGGCCGGCGCCGCCGCGGCCGGGGGCGCCTTGGCGGCCGGTTTCGCGGTCGCGCCCGGTGGTGTCGCGGGCGGCGCCGCGAGGGCGACGCTCGGTGCGAGCAGTCCCGCGATCAGGAGAAGCGTGCCGCGCATGTCGTCCTGGAAGCTCCGCTGGGCCGGGTGCGGGTTCTGCGGCATCACGCCGGCGGCGACAAGGGCTCCTGCACACGCGGGGCGCGGGCCTCGGTGGCGGGCCGCCGGGCCGGCGCCGGTCCGGCCGAGGGTACCCGCGGGCGCCGCACCAGGGCCGCGACCGGCAGGAGCAGCCCGATCCCCAGCACCCACCAGGCCGGCCGGATCGGCCCCGAGAAGTCCAGGTTGGCGGCGAGGACGAGGCTGGCCGGGACGCCGCTGGCCAACCCGTACCAGGCCGCTTCCAACCCCGCGGTGACGAGGCCGGCCAGCAGCGCGAGGAGAAGCAGCGACCAGGGCCGCTCGGGCCACTTGAACCGCCGCATCACCCGCCAGCCCATCAGCAGCAGGAACAGGCCGGCCGAGAAGACCGGATCGGTCACGTCGATCTTCGATTGCAGGAAGTAGTGGGCGAGCGCCAGCACGGCGATCGTGTAGACGAGCCGGTGCAGCCGGTGCCAGTTCGGGCCGAGATTGCGGATCGCCGCGTCCGTCGAGGTCAGCCCGAGGGCGATCAGGCCGATCAGCGCCACGAAGCCGATGGTCAGGTAGAGCCGGAGCGCGATCTCCGAGGCGACCTTGGTGAGGATCAGGTTCTGGTCGACCGCGTAGAGGGTGAGATGGGCGACCGCGTAGGCCATCACGGCGACGCCGAGCATCCGCCGGACGACCAAGACCTTCGGCCAGTCGGCGATGCGGCGCAGCGGCGAGATTGCCAGGCAGAACAGCAGGATGCGCACCGCCCACTCGCCGGTGGCATGGATCAGCGCGGTGATCGGCTTCGCGCCCAGGGCATCGAGCCGGTAGGCGGCCGCGAGGTACAGCGCCGGTGCGACGCAGCCCGCGAACACCGCGAGCTTCAGCCAGGAGAGGCGGCCGGCCCGGTCGAGCCAGGGGAGGGGGATGGCCAAGCGATCAATCATGGGATCTCGAACAGGGCATGCGTCGACGGGATGGCGGTGGCAATCCGGTCGCGCCCGCGGCGGGAACGGCCGTGTCCGGCCATCGGTGCCGTCGCGGGTCGGTTCGCCGCGGATGCGTGACGGTTACGGGGATGCGTTCACCTGCGTGGTTGACCACGCCGCCCCGGCGGCGAGATAGCGTGGCGACGGACACCGGATGGATCCCATGCAGTACCGCAATCTCGGCCGCTCCGGCCTCAAGGTCTCGCCGATCTGCCTCGGCACGATGATGTTCGGCGGGCCCACCGATGAGGCCGCCGCAGGCCGCATCGTCGGCAGCGCGCGGGAGGCCGGGATCAACTTCATCGACACGGCCAACGTCTACACGGACGGCCGCTCCGAGGAGATCACCGGCCGGGCGATCAGGTCCGAGCGCAGCGCCTGGATCCTGGCCACCAAGGTCGCCAACCCGACGGGGCCCGGCATCAATGACGGCGGCCTCTCGCGGGTCCACGTCATGAAGGCCGCCGAGGACAGCCTGCGCCGGCTCGGCACCGACTTCATCGACATCTACTACCTCCACAAGGAGGACCACCACACGCCGCTCGCGGAGACCGTGCGGGCGATGGCCGACCTCGTCCGCGCCGGCAAGATCCGCCACTTCGGCGTCTCGAACCACCGGTCCTGGCGGGTCGCCGAGATCTGCCGGATCTGCGACGAGATCGGGATCGACCGGCCGGTGGTGAGCCAGCCCTACTACAACGCCTTCAACCGCATGCCCGAGACCGAGCACCTGCCGGCCTGCGCCCATTTCGGGCTCGGTGTCGTGCCGTACTCGCCGCTTGCCCGCGGCGTGCTCACCGGCAAGTACGATCCCGACGCCCCGCCGCCGGCCGAGTCCCGCGCCGGCCGCCAGGACACCCGGATGATGCAGACCGAGTGGCGGCCGGAATCCCTGCGGATCGCCCGGACGCTCAGGGAGCACGCCGAGGCGCGGGGTATCACGGCCGGCCAGTTCGCCACCGCCTGGGTGCTGAACAACCGCCTCGTCACCGGCGTCATCGCGGGACCGCGCACGGAGGCGCAGTGGCAGGAATATCTCAGCGCCCTCGACTACGCCTTCACCCCCGAGGACGAGGCGCTGGTCGACGGGTTCGTGGCCGCGGGTCACCCGACGACGCCGGGCTACAACGATCCGGCCTATCCGCTGGAGGGGCGGGTGCCGCGCAGCGGCTGACGATGCTGGAGGCGGGGGGGCGTCGTCGATCTCCCCGCATCGGAGGTGCGCGCGGCGAGCCGCGGCCTCCGCTGCGCTGCGGCGCCTCAGGATGCGGGCGAGATTTGGAAGACCCGGTCCCCGCGGCGCATCCGATCCGCCTTGCGCTCCCGGCAAAGGGTCGCTATCTAGCCTCCATCAGTTCTGATGGCAGTCGAGAGGCTGCGGTTCGGGAGTGGGCCCCACCGGGTCCGCTCTTTTTTTTCGCCGCACCGTCCCTCGCCGCACGAGGCCGTACGCCGCGGGCGGGCCAGGCAGAACGCCGCGAAGGTTGCGCGCTCAAACCCATGTCGTCCGAGATCGAAGCGGATCTGTCCGAGAAGCGCCTCGTCCGCGAGGCCGGTGTCGCCGCGCGCGTCGCGCAGGCGATCGAGGGGCCTCTCCAGGGTCTCGGCTTCCGGCTGGTGCGGGTAAAGGTCAACAACATCAACGGCTGTACCGTGCAGATCATGGCGGAGCGGCCGGACGGCACCTTCACGATCGCGGATTGCGAGGCGGTGAGCCGGACGATCTCCCCGATCCTCGACGTCGACGATCCGGTGGGGGGCGCCTACAACCTCGAGGTCTCCTCGCCGGGGATCGACCGGCCGCTGGTGCGGATCTCGGATTTCGCCCGCTGGGTCGGCTACGAGGCCAAGGTCGAGCTGAGCCCGCCCCTCGACGGGCGCAAGCGCTTCCGCGGCATCCTCGGCGCGCCGGATCCGGCGGGGTTCACCGTCCCGATCGATCTGCCCGACGTGAAGGAAGGCCTGCCGAGCCGCATCGACCTGCCGCTCAGGGACCTGGCCGAGGCCCATCTCGTCCTCACCGACGAACTGATCCGCGAATCGCTCCGCCGCGGCGGTCCGCCCGCCGAGGACGAGGCCGACGAGGCCGAAGATGCGGAACCGGTCGAGGAGCGCGCGGCGGAGCCTGCCCGCGCGCCCTTCCGGCCGCAGGGGCCGAAGAAGGCCAGTCCCGCGGCCAAGCCCAAACACCCGG
Organism: Methylobacterium sp. E-046; assembly: GCF_022829625.1. Lineage (NCBI taxonomy): Bacteria > Pseudomonadati > Pseudomonadota > Alphaproteobacteria > Hyphomicrobiales > Methylobacteriaceae > Methylobacterium > Methylobacterium sp. E-046. Next base: position 11,977 of record NZ_JAKSYP010000172.1, read on the forward strand.
CCCGGACCGGTCCCAAGAAGCCGATCGTGACCAAGGCGTCCCGGCTCAAGGACCGTGACTCCCTGCACTGAGACCCCCGCGACGGCCGTCCACGCGCGGCCGTCCCGAAGATTTGACGGAAGAGAAGGACCGACACCGATGGCCGTCGTCAGCGCCAACAGGCTCGAACTCCTCCAGATCGCCGATGCGGTCGCCCGCGAGAAGGTGATCGACCGCTCCATCGTGATCGACGCGATGGAGGAGGCGATCGCCAAGGCGGCCCGCTCCCGCTACGGCGCCGAGACGGATGTCCACGCCGAGATCGACAACAAGACCGGGGCGCTGCGCCTCTCGCGCCACCTCTTGGTGGTCGATCAGGTCGAGAACGACGCCCGCGAGATCACCCTGGATCAGGCCCGCCGCTACAACCCGGGCGCACTCGTCGGCGACGTGATCTCCGATACCCTGCCGCCGTTCGACTTCGGTCGCGTAGCCGCCCAGTCGGCCAAGCAGGTCATCGTCCAGAAGGTGCGCGACGCCGAGCGCGCCCGCCAGTTCGACGAGTACAAGGACCGCATCGGCGAGATCCTCAACGGCATCGTCAAGCGGGTCGAGTATGGCAACGTGATCGTGGATCTGGGCCGCGGCGAGGGCATCGTGCGCCGGGACGAGATGATCCCGCGCGAGACCTTCCGGCCGGGCGACCGCATCCGCTCCTACCTGTTCGACGTGCGCTCGGAAGTGCGCGGACCGCAGATCTTCCTGTCGCGCTCGCATCCGCAGTTCATGGCCAAGCTGTTCGGCCAGGAAGTGCCCGAGATCTACGACGGCATCGTCGAGGTGAAGGCGGTGGCCCGCGACCCGGGCTCCCGCGCCAAGATCGCGGTGATCTCCCGCGACGGCAGCATCGACCCGGTGGGCGCCTGCGTGGGCATGCGCGGATCCCGCGTCCAGGCGGTGGTCGGCGAACTCCAGGGCGAGAAGATCGACATCATCCCGTGGTCCGAAGACGAGGCGACCTTCATCGTCAACGCCCTCCAGCCCGCCGAGGTGGTGAAGGTGGTACTCGACGAGGAGGCCGACCGCATCGAGGTGGTGGTGCCGGACGACCAGCTGTCGCTGGCCATCGGCCGCCGCGGCCAGAACGTGCGGCTCGCCTCCCAGCTCACCGGCTGGGACATCGACATCCTCACCGAGGCCGAGGAGTCGGAGCGCCGCCAGAAGGAATTCGCCGAGCGGACCCAGGTGTTCATGGAGGCGCTGGACGTCGACGAGACCGTCGGCCAGCTGCTCGCCGCGGAAGGCTTCCGCAACGTCGAGGAGATCGCCTACGTCGACACCCAGGAGCTGTCGGGCATCCAGGGCCTGGACGAGGAGACCGGCGCCGAGATCCAGGCGCGCGCGCAGGATCACCTCGCCCGGATCGAGCAGGAGCACGACGCGCGCCGCACCGAACTCGGCGTCGCCGACGAGCTGCGCGAGATCGAGGGCGTCACGACACCCATGATGGTGGCACTCGGCGAGAACGACGTGAAGACCGTCGAGGATCTGGCGGGTTGCGCCACCGACGATCTCGTCGGCTACACCGAAGGTCGCGGCCCCGAGGCCGTGCGTCACGCCGGCTACCTCGACGGGTTCGACCTGTCCCGTGCCGAGGCCGAGGGCTTGATTATGGCCGCCCGCCTCAAGGCCGGCTGGATCGAGGCTCTGCCGGAGCCGGAGGCCGAGGACGGCGCCGAGGGAGTCGAGGGCGAAGAGTCCGCCCCGGCCCAGGCCGAGGCCTGAACCGGGAGCGCGCGGAGGCGCCATGGTCGCGGCCGACACGACCCTGCCCGAAGAGGGCCCGGAGGCCCCGGGGCTCGATGCCGGCCCCGGCCGCCGCGCGCCTGAGCGGACCTGCATCGTCACGCGCGTCACGCAGGCGCCGGACGGGATGATCCGCTTCGTGCGCGGGCCGGACGGCAGCGTCGTGCCGGACCTGCGCGCCAAGCTGCCGGGTCGCGGAGCCTGGGTCAGCGCCCGCCGGGACGTCGTCGCCCTGGCGGTGCGCAAGAACCTGTTCTCGCGGGCGTTCAAGGGGCCGACCCCGGCCGCGCCGGATCTTCCGGACAGGATCGTCGCGGCCCTGCGCGACGACCTGCGACAGGCCATCGCGCTCGCCAACAAGGCCGGCTGCATCGTTGCGGGCTTCTCGAAGGTGGAGGCCGCCATCCGCGGCCACCCCGGGGCGATCGCGGTGATTCACGCCTCGGAGGCCAGTCCGGACGGCCGGCGGAAGATCGCGTCGGCCTTGCACCGGCGTCACGGTGAGGCCATGTCAAGGATCCCGATCATCGATGACCTGTCCGAAGACGAATTGGACATGGCCTTGGGTCGGGGTCATGTGATACACGCTGCGCTCGTCGCAGGAGCCGGAGCCGCCGGCTGCCTGTCGCGTTGGCGTCGGCTACGCTCCTTCGAGAGCGCTGCTGCGGCGACCGAGGAGCCCGATCTAGCCCGAATCGGCCGGATCGACCAAGCCTCACGTTGACGACGCAGGATGGATTTGGCCGGCGCCACCGGGCGTCGGTTCACGGGACGATGGAAACCCTCAGGGTTCAGGCTGAATGAGCGATACGAACAACCCGGGCGACAAGACTCTGAACAGGACTTCCCCGAAGCCGCTGTCCCTCAAGCGGCCGATCGAGGCGGGCACCGTGCGTCAGAGCTTCTCCCATGGCCGCTCCAAGCAGGTCGTGGTTGAGACGGTGAAGCGCCGCGTCATCGGCGCGGCACCGGCCGCCCCAGCCCGCGAGCCTGCGCCCGCCCCGCGTCCGGCCCAGGCCGCGCCCGCGGCGGCGGCCCCACGTCCGGCCCAGCGGCCGGCCTCGGGCGTCGTCCTGCGCACGCTGAGCGAGCAGGAGAGCGCCGCCCGCGCCGCCGCCCTCGCCGATGCGCAGCGCCGCGAGGCGGAGGCCCGCCGCAAGGCCGAGGCCGAAGCCGAGGCGCGCCGCCAGGAGGAAGAAGCCCGGGCTCGCCGCGAGCGCGAGGCCGCTGAGGCTCGCCGTCGCGAGGAGGAAGAGCGCAAGGCTGCCGCTGCGGCCGCCGCTGCGGAAGCGGCCGAGGCCGCCAAGGCCGCGGCGGCTGCCGCTGCCGCTCCCGCCCCGGCTGCTCCGACAGCCCCGGCGCCCGCCGAAGCTGCCGCCGCTGAGCCGGCGCGCCTGGCCCAGGCGCCTGCACAAACCGCAGCCGCGCCGGCTCGTTCGGCGGCGGCAGCCCGTCCGGCCGCTCCGGCCCGCCAGCCCGCCGAGGCCCCGCGTCCGGCCGCCGCGCGTGCCGCGCCCGCCGCGGCGCCTGCCGCCCCGCGTCCGCCGCTGACGCCGCGGCCCTCGACGGGCGAGCCGCGCAAGACCATCACGGCCGACTCGCGCAAGCCCCGCGACCTCAACTTCATGGCCCGTCCCGCTCCGGCGCCCGAGCCGGAGAAGAGCGCCACGCCGGCGACCGCCGCGCGTCCCGCCGGTGCGGCCGCAGCCCGTCCCGCGCCCGGGCGCGGCGCCCAGACCAACGACGACGAGTCCGAGACCAAGCGCGTGATCCGGCGGCCCGGCATGCCGCTCAAGATCATCACGCCGCCCAAGACGCCGAAGTCGCCGGGCGGCGACCGGAACCGCGGCCGTCTGACCATCGCGACCGCGACGTCGGGTGAGGACGAGCGCACGCGCTCCGTCGCCTCGTTCCGCCGCCGCCAGCAGCGGATGAGCGGGCGTGGGCACGTCGAACAGAAAGAGAAGCTGTCCCGCGAGGTGACGATCCCCGAGACGATCACCATCCAGGAGCTCGCCAACCGCATGTCGGAGCGGGCCGTGGACGTGATCCGCATGCTGATGAAGCAGGGCCAGATCCACAAGATCACCGACGTGATCGATTCGGACACCGCCCAGCTCATCGCCGAGGAACTCGGCCACACGGTGCGGCGCGTCGCCGAGTCGGACGTCGAGGAAGGTCTGTCGTCCGACGAGCCGGATCTGGAGGAGGATCTCGATCCCCGTCCGCCGGTGGTCACGATCATGGGTCACGTCGATCACGGCAAGACCTCGCTGCTCGACGCGATCCGCAAGGCAAACGTCGTCGAGGGCGAGGCCGGTGGCATCACCCAGCACATCGGCGCCTATCAGGTCGCGGCCCCGTCCGGCGACATGGTCACCTTCATCGACACCCCGGGCCACGCGGCGTTCACGTCCATGCGTGCCCGTGGCGCCAAGGTCACCGACATCGTGGTGATCGTGGTCGCGGCCGATGACGGCGTCATGCCCCAGACCATCGAGGCCATCCAGCACGCCAAGGCGGCAGGCGTCCCGATGATCATCGCGGTCAACAAGATCGACAAGCCGGATGCGAAGCCGGAGCGGGTCCGCACGGAGCTGCTCCAGCACGACATCCAGGTCGAGTCGATGGGCGGTGAGACCCTGGAATTCGAGGTCTCGGCGAAGACCGGTGCCGGCCTGTCGGAACTGCTGGACGGCATCCAGATCCAGGCCGAGATCATGAACCTGCGCGCCAACGAGAAGCGCGACGGCGAAGGCACGGTGATCGAGGCCCAGCTCGACCGCGGGCGTGGCCCGGTGGCGACGGTCCTGGTCCAGCGCGGCACCCTCTTCACCGGCGACATCGTCGTGGCGGGCGCCGAGTGGGGCCGCGTGCGCGCCCTGATCGACGATCTCGGCGAGAACGTGCAGTACGCGGGCCCGTCGGTTCCTGTCGAGGTTCTCGGCTTCAACGGCACGCCCGACGCCGGCGACCGCGTGATCGTGGTGCCCAACGAGGCCCGCGCCCGCGAGGTCACAGAGTACCGTGCCCGTCAGAAGCGCGAGCGCCTCGCCGCGCGGACCGGCGGTGCGAACCGCTCGCTCGTCGACATGATGCGCGACCTGAAGGAGGGCGCCGGCCGCAAGGAACTGCCGGTCCTCATCAAGGGCGACGTGCAGGGCTCGGTCGAGGCGATCTCCGGCGCCCTGGAGAAGCTCGGCAACGACGAGGTCGCGGCCCGCATCCTCCTGTCGGGTGTCGGCGGCATCACCGAGTCGGACGTCACCCTGGCTCAGGCCTCGAAGGCGGTGGTGATCGGCTTCAACGTGCGTGCCCACAAGGAGGCCCGCGAGGCCGCCGAGCGGGCCGGGATCGACATCCGCTACTACAACATCATCTACGACCTCGTGGACGACATCAAAGCCACGCTGTCGGGGATGCTGCCGCCGACCCTGCGGGAGGAGCGCCTCGGCGAGGCCACCATCCAGGAGGTCTTCGAGGTCTCGAAGGTCGGCAAGGTCGCGGGTTGCCGCGTCACCGACGGTATCGTGGAGCGTGGCGCCCATGTTCGCCTCATCCGCGACAGCGTGGTGATCCACGAGGGCAAGCTGAAGACCCTCAAGCGCTTCAAGGACGACGCGAAGGAAGTCACCTCCGGCCAGGAGTGCGGCATGGCCTTCGAGAACTTCGAGAACATGCGCGCGGGCGACGTGATCGAGTGCTACCGGGTCGAGGAGATCCGCCGCACGCTCTGATCGTCCGGACCCGTCCGGACAGGGCGGCCGCGGCACCCGCCGCGGCCGTCCTTTGTTTTTTCAGACGTGAGCCGGCCGCCCCCTGGGCGCCCGCCGAGACAGAATGGCCCAGAAACCAACCCCCACCGGCCCCTCGCAGCGTCAGCAGCGCGTGGCCGAACTCATCCGCCACGCCCTCGCCGAGGTGCTCCAGCGCGGCGACATCCAGGATCCGGTGCTCGGCACGCATGTCGTGACCGTGCCGGAGGTGCGGATGTCGCCGGACCTGAAGCTCGCCACCGCCTACGTGATGCCCCTCGGCGGCCTTGACGAGGCGCCGGTGATCGCCGCCCTGGAGCGTCACCGGAAGGTGCTGCGCCAGGAGGTGGCGCGGCGCGTGAACTTGAAATTCGCGCCGGAGCTACGCTTCCGGCGCGACGAGACCTTCGACGAGGCGGCGCGCATCGACAGGCTGCTGCGGGACGAGCGCGTGCAGCGCGATCTCGATCACGGCCGGGATGACGACGAACCGGAGACCGGACCGGGGCATTGATCCCGACCACCAAACGAAAAGGGACGGGGCGCAGCTCCGGGGGACGCGAGGACATGACGGTTTCCACCGAAGACCAGCCGCAGGGTGAGCGCCCGGCCTTGACCTCGACCGTGGGTTTAACGGTGGGCCCGAACGCCGAGCGCCGGGACCCGGAAGGACGACGCCCGCAGCGCGGGCCGCGGCCCGACCGGCCCAAGCGCCGCGACGTCTCGGGCTGGGTCATCCTAGACAAGCATGTCGGCATGACCTCGACTCACGCGGTCGCGGTGGTGAAGCGTGCCTTCAACGCCAAGAAGGCCGGTCACGCCGGCACCCTGGATCCGCTGGCTTCCGGCATCCTGCCGATCGCGCTGGGCGAGGCGACCAAGACGGTCCCCTTCGTCATGGACGGCCGCAAAGCCTACCGGTTCACGGTCCAGTGGGGCGTTGAGACCGACACCGACGATGCCGAGGGACGCGCCGTCGCCAACAGTGACGCCCGCCCGGACCGCGCGGCGGTTGAGGCGGCGCTGCCGGCCTTCGTGGGAGCGATCGAGCAGGTGCCCCCGCGCTACTCGGCCATCAAGATTCAGGGTGAGCGCGCCTACGACCTCGCCCGTGAGGGTGAGGTGGTGGAACTCGTCGCCCGGCCGGTGCAGATCGATCGCCTCGCCGTGGTGGAGCACGACGGCGAGCGCACCGTCCTCGAGGCGGAGTGCGGCAAGGGCACCTACGTGCGCGCCCTCGCCCGCGACCTCGGCCGCATGCTCGGCTGCTACGGCCACGTCGCGGCCCTGCGCCGCACCCGTGTCGGCCCCTTCTCGGAAGCCGAGGCCTGCCCGGTCGGCACCCTCACGGATGACAGCCCCGAGGCCGCTCTCGCTCACCTGCGCCCGGTGGAGACAGCCCTCGACGCGATCCCGGAGGTGGCGGTCTCCCGCGACCTCGGTCTGCGCCTGATGCGCGGCCAACCCGTAATCCTGCGGGGCCGCGACGCCCCCGTGGAGGGCAAGGCCTTCGCCACCTGCGCCGGCATCCTGGTCGCCGTGGGCGACGTCGAGCGCGGCGAACTGGTGCCCCACAGGGTGTTCCACCTCGGCGGCACCGCCCCGAACCGCAGCGCCTGACCCCAGCGCCGGACCGCGGCGCCGTGCGCGGCCCCGGGCGTGGCCGGCCGCGCATCGGGCCGGGCATCCTGGCCTCCACCTGAGGCGCGTCGGCGCAGGCGGAACGAACCTGGGCCGTGGAACTTTGGCCCGGGCGGGTGATCCGGGTCGACGATGCGCGAGCTTGACTACGATGTGGCGGTGATCGGCGCCGGAACGGCCGGCATCGCCGCGTATCGCGCGGCGGCTGACGCCGGTGTCCGTGCCGTGCTGATCGAGCGCGGCCCCGGCGGTACCACCTGCGCCCGGGTGGGCTGCATGCCCTCCAAGCTTCTGATCGCGGCGGGCGCGGCCGCCCACGCGGCGCGCAGCACCGACCTGTTCGGTATCCGGGTATCGGGCGTGGTGGTGGATGGCCGCGCCGTCCTCTCGCGTCTGCGCGCCGAGCGCGACCGGTTCGTCGGCGGCGTGCGGGATGGGCTGGACGTGCTGCCCGGCGACGATCGGATCGCCGGCAGCGCCCGGTTCCGGGACGGGCGCAGCCTCGCCATCGACGATCACACGTGCGTCCGCTTCCGCGCCGCCGTCATCGCCACCGGATCGAGCCCGATCGTGCCCGGGCCGCTGCGCGAGCTCGGCGACCGGTGCCTGACCACCGACACCCTGTTCGAGATCGCGGATCTGCCGGATTCCCTCGTGGTCCTCGGGGCCGGTGCGGTCGGCATCGAGATCGCGCAGGCGATGGCGCGGCTCGGCGTCGCCGTCACGGTGATCGACGCGGGCGACACCGTCGCGGGCCTCGCCGACCCCGATCTGGCGCGCCAGGCAGCCGCGATCTTCGGCGCGGAGCTCGATCTGCATCTCGGCGCGGAGGTCCACGCCGCTGCGCCGGACGGCGACGGCGTGCGTCTCCATTGGACCGGGCGCGACGGGCGCGAGCAGGTCACGCGGGCGTCGCGGGTCCTGGCCGCCACGGGGCGGTCGCCGAACCTGGGGGCGCTGGACCTGGAGGCGGCCGGCCTGCGTCCCGGCGCGGATGGAATCCCGGATTTCGACCGTCGCGCCCTCGTCTGCGGTGGGGCGCCGATCCTGATCGCGGGGGATGCTGATGCTTGGCGTCCCGTGCTGCACGAGGCAAGCCGCCAGGGTTCGATCGCCGGCACGAACGCCGCCGCACTGGCCGCCGGACGCGCCGTGGCGGCGGCCGCGCCGTGGACGAGCCTCGCGATGGTGTTCACGCATCCTCAGGCCGCGCGGGTGGGCGAGCCCTACGATCCGGCTGCCGGAGGCCGCGTCGTGGGAGCGGTGGACTTCTCCGATCAGGGCCGCGCCCGGGTCGACGGGCTGAATCACGGCGGCATGCGGATCTGGGCCGATCGAACCGGGCGGCTGCTCGGCGGCGAGATGCTCGGTCCCGCCGTGGAGCACCTCGCGCACCTCCTCACCTACGCGATCGGCGACGGGCGCACCGCGCAGGACGTACGAGACCGGCCGATCTACCATCCGACGGTGGAGGAGGGGTTTCGGAGCGTCATGACGGAGATCCTGCACGGCACAACGGGACACTGAACGTGTTGCAAAGACAGCCATTGCGCTCGATCCATCTCAGCGCCATACCGCTCCCGATGAGCCGGTTTCGCACCTGATGCCGTCGAACCCGGCCCGCGAACACGGCGTCGAACTCGACGCCCTTGCCCCCGATGAACTCGACAGCCTGGACCAGGGCGTGATCGGGCTGGATTCGGCCGGCACGGTCGTGGTGTTCAGCGAGGGCGCCAGCACGATTTCCGGCTTGTCGCGGGAAGCGGTGCTCGGGCGCGATTATTTCCGCGACGTGATGCCGGGCACGAACGTCCCGGGCTTCCGCGGCCGTTTCCTGGCGGGAGCCCGCCGCGGCACCCTCGACCAGAGCTTCGACCACGTCTTCGGCCGCCTGCCGCAGCCGCTGCGGGCCCGGGTGCGCATGCGCCGCGGTCACGTCACGGGTGTGCGCCCGGTGACGTGGCTGACGATCGACCCGCTGGAAAGCCTCGGAGCCGGTCTGCCGCGCGAGGCCGTGATGGCGGCGATCGGCCAGCGGGTCCGCGCCGAGCCGGTGGATGCCAGCCTCTGCGAGCGCGAGCCGATCCACATCCCGGGATCGATCCAGCCGAATGCCGTGATGCTGGCGGCCGATGCCGCGACGCTGCTGGTCCTCGCCTACTCGGCCAACATCTCGGAGATCGTCGACCCGGTCGAGCCGCCGCTGGCGGGTCGGCCCCTGGCCGACGTGCTGCCGTCCGACTTCGTCGCGGCGATCCGGACCCGCCTGGCGGGCGGGGGGCTGGAAGATGGCCGCTCGCTTCGGCGGCGCCTGACGCTCCCGTGCTCCAGCACGCCCTACCACGCCGTCGCCCATGCCCATGCCGGGCGCCTGATCGTCGAGCTGGAACTGGAGCCGGATTCCGCGGACGACTTCGCGACCGCGAGTCAGATCGACACCGAACTGGCCGTCGGGCGCCTGCGCGAGGCCGGGACTTTGGCGGACGCCGCCCGGATCGCCGCGCTGGAGATCCGGGCGCTGACCGGCTTCGAGGCGGTGCTGGTCTACCGCTTCGACACCGACTGGAACGGCGAGGCGGTGGCCGAGGACAAGGCCCCGGATTGGTCCCGCAGCCTGCTGGGCCTGCGCTTCCCCGCATCCGACATCCCCGCCCAGGCGCGCGCCCTCTACACCAAGGCCAAGAGCCGCTTCGTGATCGACCGCGACAGCGTGCCGGTCGGGCTGGTGGCGGCGCCGGGAGCCGGCAACGGCCCGATCGACCTGACCTTCGCCCAGCACCGGACGCTCTCGCCGATCCACCTTGAGTACCAGCGCAACCTCGGCGTGAACGGCTCGATGTCGATCTCGATCATGGTCGAGGGCCGGCTCTGGGGCCTTATGATCGGGCACCATCGCCGGCCGCACTACGTCGCGCCGGAAACCCGCTCCGCCGCGACGGTGCTCACCGACGCCTTCGCCATGCGGGTGCAGGAGATCGAGTCCCGCCGGCTCTGGGCTGAGCGGCAGGCGCATCTCGACGTGGAGGGACGGCTCGTGCGCGGGCTGACCCGCTCCGACGACTTCGTGGCGGCCCTGACGGGCGGCGGGACGACGCTGCTCGACCTGTTCAGCGCCACCGGGGCCGGCATCGTCTCGGGCGAGCGGGTCACGCTGATCGGCCGGACGCCCCCGCCCGAGATAGTGACGGCGATCACCGGCTGGTTGCGGACGCGCGTGGGGGAGGGTGAAACCGGCTACAGCAGCAACAGCTTCACCACCGAGTACCTGGAGGCGGCTCCCTATCGCGAGATCGCCAGCGGCCTGCTGGCGGCTTTCCTGGACGAATCGCGGGAGAACCTGCTCCTCTGGTTCCGCCCCGAAGTGCCCAGCACGGTCACCTGGGGCGGCGACCCGCGCAAGCCCGTGCTGGCGGGCAGCGGCCCGGTAGCGGTCCTGCCCCGGCGCTCGTTCGAGCGCTGGATCGAGGAGCGCACCGGCTTCGCCAACCCCTGGGCGGATTGGCAGCTCCAGCTCGCCGGCTCCCTGGCGGAGGCGGTGGAGGGCGTCGTGCTGCGCCAACGCCGCAAGATCGACGAGCTGACCAGCCTCCTCGCCGAGAAGGAGCGCCTGCTCGAACAGAAGGATCTGCTGACCCGGGAGATCGACCACCGGGTCAAGAACTCGCTGCAGATCGTCTCGGCCTTCCTGCAGATGCAGCGGCGCCAGATCGCCGACGGCGAGGCACGGCAGGCTTTCGCCGACACCTCCGCACGGGTGATGAGCGTCGCGCGCGTACACGACAGCCTGTACCAGGCCGACCGCGTCGACGAGGTCGATCTCGGCCAGACCATCGAGAATCTGTGCAACGATCTCGCGGGCCTCGCAGGCGATGGCCATGCCGTCGATCTCACCGCTGAGCCCGGCCTGATGGTGCCCTACCGAAAGGCGGTGGCGCTCTCGCTGATCGCCACGGAACTCGTCACCAACGCCTTCAAGTACGCGGCGAACCCGACGGGCGGCGGACGGGTGGAGGTCAGCGTCTCGGCGTCCGGTCCCGGTGAGGTGCAACTGCGGGTCTGCGACGACGGCGCCGGTCTGCCCGCCGACTGGGCCGACGCCCGGGCCCGCAGCAAGGGATCGGGCCTCGGCATGAAGCTGATCCGGGCGATGCTCGACCAGATCAACGCCCGGCTCGACGTCGCCAACAATCCCGGCGCCTGCTTCACGATCACCGCGTGAGCCGAGATCCCGCGCACAGCCGCGACAGCGTGCATGCACGCCTGCGCGCGGCGACCGATCCGGCCCATCGCGCCCTGGAGGACAGCCTCGACTGGCGGGGCCGGGTCGCGACGCTGCCCGGCTACCGGGACCTGCTGGCGCGGCTCTACGGCTTCCACGCGATCTGGGAGCCGGCGATCGGGGCCGAACTCGGCGACGAGCCGTTCCTGGCGCCGCGCCGTCGCCTCGCCCGGGTCGCGGCCGACCTCGACCATCTCGGCCTCGCCCGGGGTGCGGTTGCGGCGCTGCCGCGGCCGGCCGCGCCGCGCCTCGACGGCCCCGCCGCGGCGACGGGCGCGCTCTACGTCTTGGAGGGCTCGACGCTGGGGGGGGCGCTGATCGGCCGTCACATCGCCGGCTTGCACGGCTTCACGGGCGACGGGCTTGCCTATTACCGGGCGCACGGCGCCGCGGCAGGCGCGATGTGGGCCGCCTTCCGGGCGCGCCTCGAAACCTTCGGGACCGATCCCGCCGCGGAGGCGTCCCTCACCGCAGCGGCGGCAACCACCTTCACGGCCATGCGCGCGTGGCTCTGCGCCCCGCGGGTTGCGGACTGACGAACGGGATCGGCTCAGCGCTGCGCGTCCCGCTGCGCTCGCAGAGGGACGCTCAGCCGTTCAGCCAGACGGCTCACCGGCCGCTCCGCCGGGCGCAGCAGCAAAGTCGCGATCGAAATTTCCGGGCGGAACGGGCGCAGGATCATCGGCAGCCCCGTCAGTGGCGTGCGAGACCGAGATCGCACGGGCCCGACGCGGCTCAGGACCAGATCGCGTCGGGGCTCGGCACGTGAACCGAGACCCGCAATCCGAGGCATTCGGCGTCGAAGCGAGGCAGCCGCCGTGAGGCCAGGGACGGCTGGCAGGCCACGGGCAGGCAATCCGGCCCCCGGTCCCGGATGCGGCGCGCGGCATGGCCGAGGTAATCCAGGCCCGCGAAGGTCTGCTTGACCTCGTGGGCGAAGGCCTCGCCCTCCTGGGTCGTCACCGCACTGCCGTGGCCGCGCACGAAGTGCTGGAAGCCGAGTTCCGCCTCAAGCTGCGCGATGGACCGGCCGACGTGCGGCTGCCCGGAGCCCAGCGCCGCGGCGGTCCGACCTTAGGGCGTCTCGGCCAACAGCCCGTCGACAAATTCGGCAAGTCCGGTCCGGCGGGCGCGCTTCAACCGCTCGGCGGCCAGGATTCCCTGGAGGGACCTGAAGGCGTTCTGCAGGTCGTCGTTGACGATGACGTAATCGTACTCGACCCAGCGCTGGATCTCCGTCCGGGCATTGGCGAGGCGCTTCTCGATCGTCTCGGTCGAGTCCTCTGCCCGGCGCTCCAGGCGCTGGCGCAGTTCGGCCATGCTGGGTGGCAGGATGAAGACCGTGACGACGTCCTGGGCGAGCTTGGAGCGCACCTGCCGGGTGCCCTGGTAGTCGATGTCGAAGATCATGTCGCGGCCGGCGCCGAGCACCTTCTCGACGGGCCGACGAGGCGTCCCGTAGAAATTGCCGTGGACCTCAGCCCATTCGAGCAGGTCGTCGCGGCTGCGCAGGTCCTCGAAAGCCTCGCGATCGATGAAGTGGTAGTGCCGCCCATCGATCTCCGAGGGGCGTCGGGCCCGGGTCGTCACCGAGATCGACAGGTCGAGCGCCCAGGCGGGATCCTGCGCGATCGCCCGGGTCAGCGTGGTCTTGCCCGCTCCGGAGGGCGAGGACAGGATCAGGATCAACCCGCGCCGCGCGATCGGTTCGGAGGTGCCCCCGGCCGGCTCGGTCATGCGCGTGGCTCCGCGGCATTTCGCATCCGTATCCTCACGTGTCGTCCCGTCATTCGATGTTCTGGACCTGCTCGCGGAACTGCTCGACCACGGCCTTGAGGTCGAGTCCGATCCGCGACAGGCTGATGTCGTTGGCCTTGGCGCAGAGCGTGTTGGCCTCGCGGCCGAATTCCTGCGCCAGGAAGTCGAGGCGGCGGCCGATCGCGCCGCCCGCCGCCATCAGTTCACGGGCGCTCGCCACGTGGGCGCGGAGCCGGTCCAGCTCCTCGCGGACATCCGCCTTGCCGGCGAGCAGCATGGCCTCCTGATGCAGGCGGTCCGGATCGAGACCGCTGCCGCCCAGGGCTTCGACGGCCGCCGTCAGACGCGCGCGCACCGCCTCGGGCCGGCGCGCCGGATTCTCGTCGGCCGCCTGGGTCAGCGCGGCGATCCGGTCGACCTGACCGGTGACGACCTGTTCCAGCTGCCGCCCTTCCGTGCGCCGGGCCTCGACGAGGTCGGCCACCAGCCGGACGACCCCTTCGGCCAGGTCGTGGGCGAGGGACTGGGTTTCGGCCGCCTCGTCCTCGACCTCGATCACGCCGCGCACGCCGAGGAGACCGTCGAGGGTTGCGGGGGCCACGCCCTCCGGCACCGGCACCCGCGCCACCGCCTGTGCGAGGCTCGCCAGCAGGGTCTCGTTGATCCGCACCCGGGCGGCCGCCTCCGGCTTGGTGAGCGTCAGCGTCAGCTGGCACTGGCCGCGGCTCAGGGTTTTCTGGAGGGCGGTGCGGGCGGTCTCGCCGAGACCGTCATAGCCGGCGGGCACGCGGGTGCGCACGTCGAGCCCGCGCCCGTTGACGCTGCGGACCTCCCAGGCCCAGTGGACCGGACCGGTGGTGCCCGCCGCACGGGCGAAGCCGGTCATGCTCGCGATCTGGGCCATGGCGACCCCTGTCCCCGTGAAGATCGGGGCCTGTAGCACGGATCCTCACCGAGGGAAGAGGCCGGTCGGCCTATGCCGTCGCGGACGGCGCGCGGCACGGCGTCGGGACGGGCGCCCGGCCCGCAGCCTCAATCGGCCGGCCGGCCCTTCATCATGGCTTCGACGTCCATCCACATCAGTTCGATCACGTGGCCGTCGAGATCCTCGATGCTCCGGCCGTACATGACATCGCCCATCTCCTGCTTCGGCCGAAGGTCGGCGCGCCCCCCGGCGGCGACCGCGCGCTCCACGCTCCCGTCGACGGCGGACCGGCTGTCCTCGGACAGGCAGATCAGCACCTCGGTGGCGGCCCGGGCATCGGCGATCGGGCGCGGCGAGAAGCCTGCGAAATGCGCGTGGCTCAGCAGCATGACCACGATCGTGTCGGAGAACACCATCGCGGCGGCCGTATCGGGTTGCGAGAAGCGGGCATCCCGGCTCGCGCCGAGAGCCGCGTAGAAGCCGGCCGAGCGCTCGACGTCGGCGACGGGCAGATTGACGAAGATCATCCTGGGCATGTGTCCCTCTCCACTCTTCCGCGGGCTGCGCAGGTTCGGTCACGCCGCTGGCGGGAAGTACGGCGCTCCTCTCCCGTGCAGGCGAGGGGCGGGGTGGGGAGCTTCGGGGGCGGGCCTCGGGGCGCGTGCGGGGCGAACCTCCGCCCGAGCGGTCACATCCCCGTCCCCCTACGGCGAGGGACGCGCTCTCCCTCCCTTAACGGGAATGCGCCGGCCTCCGCGTGCGCCCGAGCCGTGTCCGCTCTCCACGGATGGGCACCGCGAAGCCCCGGTCCGGCCGAGGTGGCCTGGAGCGACGGGGTCCCGCGTGACGAACTGGCGTGACGACCGTCAACGCCGGCCGCGCGGCGCCACGGCCGGTTCGCCGAGCGCCGGCACCGTCTTGGGCGAGCCCAGGTCGTAGCTGCGGTTCTTCAGCGGATCGAGGCGCGTGCCCTCCGACGCGTCGAAGGCGCGCGAGCCCGGCGTGCCGGCGTCGAGGGCGAAGGCGGCGTTCGTGTTGACGCCGTTGCCCGGCGCGTAGGCCGAGGCCCGTCCGGGCGTCGCCGGGTCGGGACCCGGCTCGACCTTGTCGACGGCGTCCGGCGGGGCCTGGCGGCTTTTCTCGACCGCGCGCCAGCGGGCGACGTTGCGCTGGTGCCCCTCGAGCGAGTCCGCGAAGGCGTGGCCGCCGCTGCCGTCGGCCACGAAGAAGAGGTCCTTGGTGCGCGAGGGGTTGGCCACCGCCTCCAGGGCGGCCTTGCCGGGATTGGCGATCGGGCCCGGGGGCAGGCCCTCGATCACGTAGGTGTTGTAGGGGGTCGGCCGGTCGATCTCGGAGCGCAGGATGCCGCGGCCGAGGGTGCCGCGGCCGCCCACGAGTCCGTACACGATGGTCGGGTCGGATTGCAGCTTCATCCGCTTGTTGAGGCGGTTGATGAAGACGCCGGCCACCCGCGGCCGCTCGTCGGCCCGGCCGGTCTCCTTCTCGACGATGGAGGCGAGGGTGACCATCTCGGCCGGGGTCCGCACCGGCACGTCGGCGCTGCGGCGGAGCCAGATCTGGTTCAGCACCTCGCGCTGCTTGGCCTTCATCAGGTTGACGATCTGCTGGCGGGTGGCGCCGCGCTCGAACTTGTAGGTGTCGGGCAGGAGCGAGCCCTCGGGCGGGATCTCGTTGATCTCGCCGGTGAGGACGTCGTTGTCGTTGAGGCGGCCCACGATCTGCTCGGAGGTCAGACCCTCCGGGAAGGTGACGGCGTGCTGCACCTGCCGCCCGGTGGCGATCGTGTCGAGGGTGTCGGCGATGCTCGCATGCGCCTTGAACACGTACTCGCCCGCCCGGAGCGCCGGCCGGCCGCCGAAGCGCGCGGCGAACTCGAACAGGCCGGTGTGGTCGATCACCCCCTCGCGCTTCAGGGTCTCGGCGATCTCACCGGTGCCACTGTGCGTCGGGATCACCACGACCTTGTCGGCCGCGAGCGGACCCGGCTCGCGCACCTGCCGCTGGAACAGGGTGATGCCGATCATCGCCGCGATGGCGATGACGACCGCGAAGGTCAGCGCGCCGCTGACGATGCCCACGAGGCCGCTCCGCTCGCGCTCGGGCTTCTCCGGGGGCGGGGGCGCGACAGTGGGCTTGATCGCCTCGCCGGGGGAGCGCGGCGAGAGCCGCTGCGGCAGGGCGGGCTCGTCCGTCGGGTCCTGCGCGATGCGCTCGGGCGGGGGCAGCTTGGAGCGGCGGAAGAACATCGGGATCCTGTCTGGGCCCGCGCGACCCGATACGCGTCGCGGGCCGGGATCGGCTGCCCGCAACCGGGTGCGCACGTCGAGACGGAGACCCTAGCCGGGTTTGTGGCGAAAATGCCGTCCTGCGGCGCGGCGACGCAGGGTTCGTCGCCCTCAGCCCTGGGTTTGGCAGGCCGCGCAGAAGAAGGTCGAGCGGTTCGCCTGGACGATGCGGGCGATCGACCCGCCGCAGCCCGGCCGGCTGCAGGGCAGCCCGACCCGGTCGTAGACCCGGAAGGCGTGCTGGAACGCGCCCGCGCTGCCGTCCGTGTGGGCGTAGTCGCGCAGCGTCGAGCCGCCTGCCTCCACGGCCTCCTCCAGAACCGCGACGATCGCCTTCGCGAGGGCGTTGGCCTTCGCGGTCGGACGTCCGTCGGCCTTCGCGAGGCTCCCGGCCGGGGCTTCCGGATGCAGGCGCGCCCGGTGCAGGGCTTCGCAGACGTAGATGTTGCCGAGGCCCGCGATGAGGCGCTGGTCCAGCAGGGCGGCCTTCAGGGGCGCGATCTTGTGGCGGAAGAGCTGGGCGACGACCGCGCCGGTGAGCCCGTCGAGGGGCTCGATCCCCATCCGGGCGAAGTGGCGGCAGGTGGCGAGTCCCGCGCTCGGCACGAGGTCCATGAAGCCGAAGCGGCGGGCGTCGTTGTAGGTCACGGTGGCGCCGGTGCTCATCGCCATGACGACGTGGTCGTGCTTCGGCGTACCCTGAGCCCCCTCCAGATAGAAGTCGCCGGGCGAGAGGTTGCTGCCGTCGGGCAGTGCCACGTCGAACCGGCCGCTCATGCCGAGATGCATCACCAGCGTCTCGCCCGAGTCGAGATCGGCCGTGAGGTATTTCGCCCGGCGGGCGAGGCCGGTGACGGTCCGCCCCTCCAGGCGCGCGGCGAACCGCTCCGGGAACGGGAAACGCAGGTTGGCCCGGCGGAGGGTGACCCGGCTGAACCGGGCGCCGACCATCGCGGGGGCCAAGCCCCGCCGCACCGTCTCGACCTCGGGAAGCTCCGGCATCTCTCTCGCGGCTTGCCTGCACGGCGCCCTGTGCGCCGGCTCCGGATATCGGCGGGGCGCGCCGTCATGGCAACGGTGCCGGTGTCGCGCGGTTTGCCGCGCTCGGCGCGTGGGGCCCGGCGGATCCGAAATCCCTATCGCCGCCGCAGCCGCACGTAGAGCGCGCCGCCGCCGCCATGGTGGCGTGCGGCCTCCTCGAAGCCGAGGACGATGCCGCGCAACTCCGGCCCGCGCAACCAGTGCGGGACGCTGCGGCGGAGCACCCCGCGCTCGGCGAAGGCCTCGGAATAGCCCGGCCCGCCCTTGCCCGTGACGACCAGCACGTAGGCATGGCCGGCGGCCCGCGCCCGGAGCAGGAAGCCGGTCAGCGCGGCGTGCGCCTCCACCTGCACCATCCCGTGCAGGTCGATCCGCGCCTCGATCGCCAGCCGCCCACGCCGCAGGCCGACCTTCGCGGACCGCTCCAGGCCCGGGCTCGGGGCATGGCGCTGGGGCGGCGCCTGGTAGGGCGCGGCGGTCGGCGATCGCGGCGGCTCCGGCACCGTCATCGGTGGCGACTTGGCGCGCGGTCTCTTGGTGATCGGGGGGGCGCTGGGCTTCAGGATCGGCGCCGTGAGCACCGGCATGGTGGCGGTCGGCGCCGCCGGAGCGGGCACGATCTCGGGATGCGGGGGGGCGCGGCTGAGCAGCGGCGTCACCAACTGGGCGATCGCGTCCCAGAGCCGGGCTTCGCCGGCGGTGAGGCGGCGCCCGCGGCGGGGCGGCCTCACGGCGCGTTCTCCGGGGCGGCACCGCGTTTCGGCAGGAGGACCACGAAGCCGACGGCGTCCCGCAGGTTCCCGGCCGTCACGCCCGCCTGCGCGCCGGTGCCGACGAAGAGGTCGCCCCGGGCCGGGCCGACGATGGCCGAACCCGTATCGGCCGCGACGACGAGCCGCCCGACCTCGCCGGAAGCGCCGCCGGGGATCGGGCCGGCGAGCCAGAAGGGCAGCCCGTAGCGCCACAGGGTCGCATCGATCGCGAGGCTGCAGCCGGGGCTGAGGGGCGCGTTGGCGGCTCCGGGCGGCCCGAGGGCCGGATCCGTCACGGCGGCAAGGCGGAAGAAGATGTAGGACGCGTTGGCACGGATCAGCCGCTTGGCGATCTCCGGGTGATCGCGCAGCCACCCCGTCCAGCGGGCCAGCGTCAGGCCCTCCAGGGGCAGGTGCCCCTCCTGCACGATCAGCTTCGCCACTGCGGTGTAGGGCCGCCCATTCCGACCGTCATAGAGGACACGCACGACGGTTCCGTCCGGCAGGCGGACCCGCCCGGACCCTTGCACCTGCAGGACCAGCAGATCGACGGTGTCGCGCAGCCAGAGGATCGGGCGCGCGCGCGCGCCCAGCGCCCCGTCGTCGATCGCGGCGCGGTCCGGGTAGGGCACGAACCCGTCCTCCGTAGCGCGGGCGGCGCGCAACCCCGGGTCGAGACCGGGGCGGCTCTCCCCGGGGCCGAGGGAGACGAGGTCGTCCGGCCGGGCGAGCACCGGCGTCGGGAAGTCCGGTCCCGGAGCGAGGGAGCCCGTCAACTCCGGCTCGAAGTAGCCGGTCAGGAAGCCGGGCCGCTCGGATCCGGGCAGCTCGACGCGGAAGGCCTCGAAACGCTCCCGGAAGAAGGCGGCGGCGTCCGCCACATCCCCCGCGGCGGCCGCGCAGGCTTCGGCCAGGGCGGCCGGATCGCCCGCGACGCCCGCGGCCTGAGGCAGGGCGGGGGGCGGCGCGGCGCAGACCCGGCGGAACGCATCCAGCGCAGCGACAGGCGTCCGGCCGGGAAATCCCGGAAGCGCATCGAGGGCGACAGGCGTCAGGATCGCGCCGCCGACCGCCACGGGCGTGGCGGCCGACGCGTGAGTCAGCAGAGCGAGGAGGGCGGCCGGGACGATTCCGGACAAGGCACGCGGGATCGACACGGCAAGGCTGTCACGCAGTCAGGCGCCGGCCTCGGTGGCCACGAGCTGCCAGTTCGGATCGCGCGCCCCCAGGGTTCGAGCGAAGGTCCAGACGTCCGGCACCTCGACCACCGTCTCGGCGCTGCCGTCCACGACCTTGCCCTCGGCGTTGCGGGTGGCGGTGATCAGGTTCGACAGGAAGCGCACGGTGACCTGCGCCACCCGGTTGCGCACCTCGACGGCGACGATCTCGGCCTTGTCGATGGAGACGAAGGTCGTCTCCAGGGTCTGCCGGTTACGCTCGCGCTCGACGATCGCCCGCTCGAACGCCTCGCCGACCTCCTTGGAGAGGAGCCCGCGCAGGGTCTTCCGGTCGCCCTTCGCGAACGCGATCATGATGGCCTCGTAGGCGGATTTGGCGCCTTCCAGGAAGGCCCGCGGATCGAAGCTGGGCTCCGCCTGGACGCAGGCCTCCAGCCCTCGGGACACCTCCGAGCCGGGCTCGGCGATCCCGCGCCAGTCGCGCGGCGCGGCGGCGGGTGGCGAGGCGGCCTGCACCCGGTCGGCGCCGGGCAGCCGCACGACGTTGTCCCCGTCGGTCCGGGCCTGGGGCTCGGTGCGGCTGCGGTCGACCGGCTTGAAGGGTGAGCGTTCCGCCCCCGTCTTCTGGCCGAGCACCGAGCGCAACCGCCAGATCACGAAGACGGCCAGCGCGAGGAAGATGATCGTCGTAATGTCGAAACTGTCCTGCATCACCGATCCGATGGTGGCCGCGGCGAGACCCTGTGCCCCTTGCTCAGGTCGTGCGCGGTGCGGCGCCGGCTAAGCGCGCATGGGTCCTGGCGACTCATATCCGACCAACGCGCCGGGAGCGAGCCGGTTGTACCAGTGCGGGATCCGATCCCGCTCCCGATGCGATATGGGTCGCGGGGGCCGTCACCGCCAGCGCCACGCCAGCTCGCTTGTCCAGGCTCGATGCCCGTGTTAGCGGCCCTGCAGTTTGCGCAGTTCCGCGGCGCGATCCAGCGGCTCCCGCTGAGACAACCCGCGCCGGCCATGCCGGCCGATCGAGAAGGATGATCCGCATGGCCGACTCCCCGGCAGCGAACGGTAACGGCGGCGGCATGCCGCAGGGCGATGTGCCGACGATCAACGCCCTGGCGCAGTACACGAAGGATCTCTCCTTCGAGAATCCGAACGCGCCCCGCTCCCTGCAGCCCAAGGAAGGCCAGGGACCGCAGATCAACATCCAGGTGAACGTCAACGCGGCGCAGCTCTCCGAGACCGACTTCGAGGTCGAGCTGAAGCTCGAAGGCGACGCCAAGATCCAGAACGAGGTGCTGTTCGCCTTCGAGGTGACCTATGCCGGCGTGTTCCGCCTGCTGAACATCCCGGCCGATCAGATCCATCCGGCCGTGATGATCGAGTGCCCGCGCCTGCTCTTCCCCTTCGCCCGTCAGATCGTGGCGGAGGCGGTGCGCAACGGCGGTTTCCCGCCCCTGTACATCGATCCGATCGACTTCGTCGGCCTCTACCGTCAGAAGATGGTGGAACAGCAGGGTGCGCAGGGTCCGCTCGCCTCCTGATGCGACGATCGGCGGTCGGTCAGCGACCGCCGGGACTTCGGTAGGCCGCGGTGAGCGTGCGCAGCGCCTCCGCGGCACGCCCGTCGAGGCGGCGGGCGCGCAGCACGATCCAGGTGCGGGGCAATTCGGGCAGTCCGAACGCGCCGCCGATCTCCAGGGCGCCCGGCGGCGCGGTGCTTGGCGCCAGCGCCGCGACGGCCAGCCCGGCCATGACGGCGGCCCCGACCGCCATCACGCCGCCCCCGACGAAGATTTCCGTCCAAGGCAAACCCGCAGCGTCGAGGGCGCGGGTCGCCACCCCCCGGACGTTGCAGGGACCCGCCAGCCCGGCGAGCCGCAGGGGCTCGCCCGCGCGCGGGGCGGGGAAGTCCGGCGCGGCAAACCACCCCAGGCGTTCCTCGGCCAGGACCGTTCCGCCCCGTTCCGCGGGCTCCTCGGTGCGGAGGATGACGGCGTCGAAGCCGCCCTCGCCGGGTGAATCGAAGGCTGTTGCGAGATCCCGCGAGGGCCTGATCCGCACCTCGGCGACGAGCCCTGCCTGGGCCAAGCCGAGGCGCCGCAGCAGGTCAGGCAGATCGGGCCCGGCGACGTGATCGCTGATGCCGAGGCTGAGCCGGGCCGGAGCTGCGCCCGCCACGTCGGCCAGGGCGCTGTCATGGGCCTCCAGCAGGCGCCGCGCTGCCAGCAGGAACAGCTCGCCCTGCCGGGTCACCGCCACGTGCCGCGGCGTCCGATCGAGGAGGCGCGTGCCGATCCGATCCTCCAGGCGCTTCAGACGAAGGCTGATCGCGGCCTGCGAGGTATCGAGCGCCGCGGCAGCCCGGGTGAAGCTGCCGAGATCGACCACCCGGACGAAGGCGAGGACGCCCTCGAGATCCAGGGGACGCGCGTGCACCATAATGATTCGTTATCTTAGATATCAGTGGCGATATCTCGATGATATCGTCATCGCGTGCAAGCCTGTCGGTGCGAACAGGGAGTGCACGATGCTCATCGCCCGATACTGGCACCGTCTGCCGGCCGATTATCCGATGGCCTGGATCCGCGATCGCGTCACGGCGCGCGCCCCAGCCTGGGACGGGATGCCGGGCCTCGTCTTCAAGGGCCGTCACGATCGAGGATCGGGCGCGGGGCGCCTCGGCCAACGCCTGCAGCGCGCTCTACCTGTGGCGGGACACCGGGGCGGCCGCGGATTTCCTCGGCAGCTCCGGCTTCCAAGCCGTGGTCGACAGCTTCGGCCGGCCCCGGATCGACGTCTGGCTGGCCTGGGCGGTGAGCTTCGGCACCGCTATCACGAGCCGGTTCCTAGCCGACGAGACGCGGCTCATCGCAACGGACGCGGATCTGGAGAGCCTGCGGGCGCGTGAGGTGGCCCGCGGACGTGAGATTGCCGGTCAGCGCGACGTGCTGGCATCCGCCAGCGGCCTCGATGCGGGCACTTGGCGGCTGACACGCTTTACCCTTCGGGCCGCGCCGGTCGCGGACATCTCCGCGGCCGCGATCGCCCCTCTCGCAGCCCCCGGCCTCGCGGCCGCGCGCCGTCTCTGATCCCCAGCCCGGAGGAAGACCATGCCGATAACCCGCATCTCCCTGCGCGCCGGTACGACCGACGCCTACCGCGCCGCCCTCGTCACCGGAATCTATGACGCGATGCGCGAAGCCTTTTCGGTTCCGCAGGGTGATCTGTTCACCCTCGTGCACCAGCACGAGGCGGCCGATTTCGCCTTCGACCCCGACTACCTCGGCATCCCGCGCGGCGACGGGCTCGTGATTATCCAGATCACCGCCAACGCCACCCGGGGGACCGCGCAGAAGCGGGATCTCTACGCGGCCATCGCCCGCAACCTCGCGCGCGACCCGGGCGTGAAGCCGGGGGATGTTCTGGTCAACCTCATCGAGGTCGCCCCGGAGAACTGGTCCTTCGGGGACGGGCTGATGTCGTACGGGCCGCCGCAACCCTGAGCGCGGGACCCGCCGATCCCGGTCGGCACGGCCACCGGCCGTTGCGGCGACGCTCGCCGGCGTCTGGGCTTGACCGTTGCAGGTCCCACGTTCAGGTGCGGGGCCCGCAACGGCTCCTGGATCGCATGGCTCCCACCGCTCACCTCGCCCTGATCAACCTGTTCATCGGCGACATCCAGGGTGGCCTGGGTCCGTTTCTCGGGACGTGGCTGGCGCAGGCCGCCGGATGGAGCCCGGCCCGGATCGGCTTCGTGATCACGCTGGTCGGATTCGGGACCCTGTTCCTCAGCGGTCCCTTCGGCGCACTGGTCGACCGGTTTCCGCGCCCCCGCCTGCTCATCGCGCTCGCCTGCGGTGCGATCCTGGCCGGAACGTTGCTGCTGCTTCCGGCGCGCAGCGTCCCCGCCGTTCTGGCCGCGCAACTCCTCGCCGCGGCGGGCGGCACCCTGCTGCTTCCGGCGGTCGCCGCCCTCACCCTCGGAATCGTGGGGAAGGACGGCTTTCCCAAGCAGCAGGGTCGCAATCAGGCCTTCAACCATGTCGGCATCCTGGTCGCGGCCGGCGGTATCAGCCTGGGCACCAGCACGTTCGGACCCGCGATCGCGTTCTGGGTACTGGGCGGCATGGCGGTCGCCGCGATCGTCGCCACCCTGACCACGCCGGCCGGGGCCTGGAACCGCCGCCGCGCGGTCGGCTGGAAGGAGGACGAGGAGGACGAGCCGGCGCGCAGCGGCATCCGGCAGGTGCTGGGCAACCGCCGCCTCCTGGTGCTGACGGTGGCCCTGACCCTCTTCAACCTCGGCAACGGCGGCATGCTCTCGCTGCTCGGCCAGAAGCTCGTGGCCACGGCCGCCGATGCCACGACCTGGACAGCCCGCTACGTCATGGTGGCGCAACTCGTGATGGTGCCGGTGGCGTTGTTCGCCGGATCCCTGGCGGACCGGCGGGGGCGGCGGCAGCTCCTGATGGTCGCCTTCGCGGTGCTGCCCGTGCGGGCGCTCCTCTCCGGCCTGATCGACGATCCGGTCTGGCTCATCTCGGCCGAGGTGCTCGACGGGGTCGCCTCCGGGATCGTCGGGGTGGCGGTGCCGGTGGTCATCGCCGACCTGACCTGGGGGTCCGGGCGCACGCAGACGGCCCTCGGCAGCGTCAACGCGGTCCAGGGCGTGGGCGGCGCGCTGTCGGGCTGGTACGGCGGTCTGGCCTACGGCTTGTTCGGCTGGACCGGATCGTTCCTGGCGCTCGGCGTGCCGGCCCTCGTCGCCCTCGCCCTCGTCATCTGGCTCGACGCGACGCCCGAACCGGGCCGACGGCGGCGCCGACGGGAGCGGCAAAGCGCGGCCATTCAGGGCGCCTAGGCTTGGCCGGGATCCGGCACGGCGATCCCGGCTGCCGTCCGCGATGACGGGCAATGCGATACGACAAAGCCCGGCCGGGGGCCGGGCTCCGATCGGATAGCCGTGTCGTCGCCGATCAGCCGATATGCGGGCTGCCGGTCGCGGCCGGGAACCGGTCGGCCAGGGCGCGGCGGAGTTTCTCCAGGGCGCGGTTCTCGATCTGGCGGACCCGCTCCTTCGAGATGCCGAGGCGCTGGCCCAAAGCCTCCAGGGTCGCCTGATCCTCGGCGAGGCGCCGCTCGCGCAGGATGCGCAACTCGCGCTCGGACAGGACCGTGAGGGCCTGCTGAAGCCAGCTGAGGCGACGCTCGCCGTCCACGGTGGCGCTGACCGTCTCGTCCGGCAGGTCGGCGCCGTCCACCAGGAAGTCCATCCGCTCCGAGGAGGCATCGCTGTCCTCGCCCACCGGGGCGTTCAGCGACATGTCGGGGCCGGAGAGGCGCGCGTCCATCAGGGCGACGTCGTCGCGCGAGACGCCGATGGCGGTGGCGATGCGCCGGTGGATCTCGTCGCCGACATGCTCCTCGGTGGACTGCATCAGCCTGGCGCGCAGACGGCGCAGGTTGAAGAACAAGGCCTTCTGGGCCGAGGAGGTCCCGCCGCGCACGATCGACCAGTTGCGCAGGATGTAGTCCTGGATCGAGGCCCGGATCCACCACGTCGCGTAGGTGGAGAATCGGACATCCCGCTCCGGCTCGAAGCGGGCGGCAGCCTCCATCAGGCCGACGTGGCCTTCCTGAACGAGATCGGCCATCGGCAGGCCGTAGTGACGGAAACGCCCCGCCAGGGCGATGACGAGGCGCATATGGGCTGAGATCAGACGGTGAAGGGCGCGCTCATCGCGGGCATCCTTCCAACGGACGGCGAGGCCGCGCTCCTCCTCCCGGGCCAGGAAGGGTGCCTCCATCGCAGTCCGTATGAACTGCCGTCGAATTCCCGCGATCTCAGCCATCCCGCCTGCCTCTTGTTGTCGAGTGCTGTTGCGGCGCCGGACCTGCTGGTCCGGCGCGCAGGCGCCTCCCAGGGGTGACGCCAGGCAACCGACAACGGAAGGCAAAACGCGAAAGTTCCGCCCCGATGCCCCAGAATGCGACAACGGGCCGGCCACGATCGCGTGTGCAGTTGAGGTGACATGGGCGCAGGCGCGGTCGTGTCCAGCCCCGCGGAGGCCGGAGAGGCCCCGCCGATGTTGCGACCGCACCGGCGCCGCCCACGAAAAAACCCGGCCGCAACGGGCCGGGTTTGATCGGACGTACCGGAGGAAGGAAGCCTCAGGCGGCTTCCTCCTGGATGTCGTCGCCTTCCGTCTCGCCCTCGGGCTCGGCCTCAGCCTCGCTCTTGGCGCGGCGGGGCGACTTCGCGAGGCTCTGGTCGATGAGCTTCAGGGCCTCGGTCTCGGTGATGCGGTTCACCGAGGAGATCTCGCGCACGATCCGGTCGAGGGCCGCCTCGTAGAGCTGACGCTCGGAATAGGACTGCTCGGGCTGAGCCTCGGAGCGATAGAGGTCGCGGACCACCTCGGTGACGGCCAGGAGGTCGCCCGAGTTGATCTTGGCCTCGTATTCCTGGGCCCGGCGCGACCACATGGTCCGCTTGATCCGGGCACGGCCGGTGAGCAGGTCCAGGGCCTTCTTCACCAGCTCCGGCTCGGCGAGCTTGCGCATGCCCACGCTGTTGGCCTTCGCGGTCGGCACGCGCAGGACCATCTTGTCCTTCTCGAACGACACCACGAACAGCTCAAGCTTGTAGCCCGCGATCTCCTGCTCCTCGATCGCCGTGATGCGACCGACGCCGTGGGCCGGATACACGACGGCCTCGCCGGTCTTGAAACCTTGCCGGCCTGGGGTCGTCGTCTTCTTGGCTGTGGTCATGCGAGAAGGGCCTCCACTGGCGCGCAGCCATTCAAGGCCGCGCGAAACCGTGTTGTTCCGGGCGGGACACCCGGTTTGCCTCGCCGCTCCCGATAACCTCGCCCGAGGCGAAATCCAGGACAGTCCCCGGCGCGACCGTGCAAAAGCCTGGATCGTCCGCCGAAGGATCCCTCGGCGGTCGATCGCGTACCACTCCCAACCCACGAAGATCGAAGGCGTTTCAATTGGAGGAAGCACGTCAGGCGCATGCGACGGCAGACGGATTGTCTACCACAATCCGGCGCACAGATCAAAGCATCCCTGAAGACGCGCGCCCGAACCCGGCGCTGAGGGAAAGAGTTTTACACCGGCGCGGCGGGACAGAAATGCCCGTGCGGCGGATCAGGGCTTCGCGTTTTGCAGGTCTCTTGCCATCGCCCATCCGGCGACCCGTTCGGAGGAACTTGCCTCACGTTTCCGGATCATGACGGGGTGCTGAGAAATCCTGCGGGCCGACCGGCGGGTTCAGTCGCCGGAGCCGGGGTTGGCCGAGAAGTGCGCCTCAAGCTTTCCGGACTTGCCGTCCCACTCCTTGGCGTCGGCCGGAGCCTCCTTCTTCTGCGTGATGTTGGGCCAGGTCTTGGCGTAGTCGGCGTTCAGCTTCAGCCACGTGTCGAGGTTCGACTCCGTGTCCGGCTTGATCGCCTCGGCCGGGCATTCGGGCTCGCAGACGCCGCAATCGATGCATTCGTCCGGATGAATGACGAGCATGTTCTCGCCTTCGTAGAAGCAGTCCACCGGACAGACCTCGACGCAGTCCGTGTACTTGCACTTGATGCAATTGTCGGTGACGACGTAGGTCATCGGATGTCTTCGTCCTAAAACACGACTTGGCCCGGGCGGAGCCGTGACGCGGCCCGCAGGCCCGGGTGGCGCTCGGAAGGGGGACGCCGGTGAGGCCCGGCGCCAAAACCGGGCTTCGGAGGTCACGGCTCTAGACCCTGCCTTCCGGGCTGACAAGCGCGTGAGCGCCGCATGGCGGTCACGTTGGGGCGCTCGCCGGGCCGCTGTGGCCCGGCCTCATCACCCTTCGGGCACGTCCGGGGGGGCGCCGCCCGAGAGGTCGTCGTAGAGCAGCCGCGCTTCGGGCGCCGGCCCCCGCCGCAGGCCGAGATCCAGGACCCGCACCGCCACGGTCGCGTGCGGCGCCGCCACCGTCACCACGTCGCCGATGCCGATGCCCTTGGCCGGATTCTCGGCCCGGTTGCCGTTCACCCGCACGAAACCGTCCGAGGCCAGCCGCGCGGCCAGGGAGCGGGTTCGCGCGAAGCGCGCGAACCACAGCCACTTGTCGAGCCGCTGCCGATCTTCCCGCATCCGCGGCGGGGGTCAGCGCTTCCCGCCGTCGCCGGCTTCGAGCTGCGCCTTGAGCGCGGCCAGCTTGGCGAAGGGCGAATCCGGGTCCGGCGCCCGCTCCCGTCGCGGGGGCCGCTGGTCGGGCCGCGGCCCGGCATGGCGCTGCTCGGCGCCGCGCTGGTCATCCCGCCGTTCCGGCCGACCGCCCTCGAAGCGCTCGCGCCGGGGGCCGCGATCCCGACCGGGACGCGGGGCGCCGTCGCCGCCCTCGGCGCGGCGATGCTCCGGCCGGCCACCTTCGGGACGCCCCTGTCCGGCCTGTTGGCCCTGGCCGGGATGCTGCCCCTGCTGGCCGCCGTCGCGGCCCCGGCCGGCCCCGCCGCGGGGGCGGTTCTGCGGACGCTGATGGGCCGGGCGCTGATGACGCTGCAGGCGCCAGACCTCGATCTGGGGAATCTCGGCGGTCTGCTCGCCCTCCGGGCTCGCGGCCCCGGCATCGCCCTCCGCGGCAGCCTCGACCGGCTCCGCGTCGGCCGCCGCCGGGTCTGCCGGCACCCCGGACCCGGGCTCCCCGGATTCCTGCACTGCCGATTCCTGCACCGCGGACTCCTGCACCGCGGACTCCTGCACCGCAGGCTCGGACGCTGCCGCGTCGTGGATCGCCGCAGTCTCGGGGGTCTCGGCCGATGCCTCGGCCGGCTGGTCCGATCCAAGGGCTTCCCCGGCGTCGGGACCTTCCGCCACCTGCTCCTCGGAAGTCGCCTCGGAAGGCGCCTCGGGCGGCGCCTCGCCGGTCGTATCGGCCCCGGGCTCCGGAGTCTGGGACCCGGCAGGCGCCGCCTCCGCATCGACCGCAACGGCTCCGTCCGCCGGCGCGTCTGCTTCGTCCGCGACGGATCCCGCTGCTTCGGCCGGTGCGGTCTCGTCGGTTCCGGTCTCCTCGCCGACGGGCTCGGCCGCGTCCGCCTGCGCGGCGACAGCCTCCTCGGAGGACGCCTCGGCGGCGACCGGTGCGGCAGCCGGCGCCGTGGCCGCTGCCGGGATGAGCGGGACCGTGATGGCCGGGCCGGACCGCGTCTCCGCGTTGTAGCCCAACGACTTCAGGATCGAGGCGAAATCCTCGCCCGAGCAGCCGACGAGCGAGGTCATGCCGACGGTGGCCACGAAGCCGTCGCCGTCCGCGGTGCCGTCCGGCGGGGCGCCCGGCGTCGTGCCGGGCCGGTAGGCGATCGCCGGGCGGATAAGGTCGGCGAGCCGCTCCAGGATGTCGACGCGCACCGCCCGCTCGCCGCTGACCCGGAAGCCGGCCGCGCGGTAGAGACCCTTGGCGATCTCGCGATCGACCTTGATCGAGGTTCGGCCAGAGCCGGCGAGATGCGCGATCTCGTCGAGGCCGCGCTGGTCCAGGCCGCCGTTGCGCAGGGCCCAGAGCTGAGCTGCGAGCGTGCGGGGCGCCGGCTTCAGCAGGGCCGGCAGGAAGATGTGGTACGCGCCGAAGCGGACGCCGTGGCGGCGCAGCGCCCCGCGGCCGTCCTGGTCGAGGGTGCGCATCTCCTGCGCGACCTTCGAGCGCTCCAGCACGCCGAGCGCCTCGACCACCTGATAGCCAATGCCCTTGGCAAGCCCGGTGAGGTCGGCCGCGGTCTCGATCTCCATGAGCGGACCGAGCAGGCGCACGATGTGGGCCTTCAGCCACGCATCGAGGCGCGCCTCGACCTTCTCGCGGTGCGGACCGGTCAGGCTGTCGTCGGCCAGCAGACGGATCTGCGGGGCGAAGAGCTTGTCGCCGGGCGTGAGCTTGGCGACGGGGGCACCGGTCCAGCGGATCGTGCCGTCGTGCGACAGCACGAGGGTCGAATCGGCCGTCGTGGCGAATCGCTCGGCCCGCGCCTCGATCTCCCCGGCGAGCGCCTTCTCGGCGGCGCTCCTCAGGGTCTTGGCCTCATGCCCCTCCGCGGTGGCATCGGGAACGAACAGGAACCCGTGAAGGTGGCCGACATGCTGACCCTCGACGGTGACGTCACCGTCGGTGGTAATCTGGGCTTCGAGCATCGTGTTCTCTCTCAGGCGCCGCATCAGGACGCTTGTGCGCCGGTCGACGAAGCGGCTCGCGAGGCGTTCGTGCAGGGCGTCGGACAGCCTGTCCTCTACCCGACGCGTCTCGCCCTGCCAATGTTCTGGGTCGCGCAGCCAATCGGGACGGTTTGCCACGAAGGTCCAGGTGCGCCCCTGCGCGATCCGTCGGGACAGGGTGTCGATGTCGCCGTCGGTGCGGTCGATCATCGCCACCTGCTCGGCGAACCACGTGTCGGGGATGCGGCCGGCCATCCCCTTCATGAGGAACCGATAGAGCTGGGCCACCAGGTCGGCGTGCACCTGCGGGTGGACCTTGCGGTAATCCGGCACGCCGCAGACGTCCCACAGCCTCCGGACCGTGGCGGCGCTCCGCGCCATGTCGCGGATGTCGTCCTCCTTCATCAGGATCTCGAGGGCCTGCTGATCCTCGCCCATGGGCGCGCGGGTCAGGCCTGATTCGCGCGGGTGCTCGTCCAGGCTCGCCTGCAGCGCCTCCAGGCTGCCGAAGGCGAGATCCGGGTTGCGCCACTGCAGGATGCGCAGGGGATCGAAGTCGTGGCTCTCAAGCCGCTCCACCAGCTCGGGCTCGAAGGGCGGGCAGCGGCCGGTGGAGCCAAAGGTGCCGTCCGCGAGGTGGCGCCCGGCGCGGCCGGCGATCTGGCCCATCTCGGCGGGGGTGAGCTTGCGGAAGCGGGTGCCGTCGTATTTCCAGTTCGCCGCGAAGGCGACGTGGTCGACGTCGAGGTTGAGGCCCATCCCGACCGCGTCGGTGGCGACGAGGTAATCGACGTCGCCCGCCTGGTACATCTCGACCTGGGCGTTGCGGGTCCGCGGCGAGAGGGCGCCCAGCACCACCGCGGCCCCACCCCGCTGGCGGCGGATCAGCTCGGCAATCGCGTAGACCTCTTCCGCCGAGAACGCGACGATGGCGGTGCGCCGGGGCAGGCGCGACAGCCGCTTCTCCCCCGCGAAGGAGAGCTGCGACAGCCGCGGCCGGGTCGTGGTGTGGACGTTCGGGATCAGGCTCTGGACCAGCGGCAGCACGGTCGAGGAGCCGATCAGCAGGGTCTCCTCGCGGCCGCGGACGTAGAGCAGGCGGTCGGTGAAGACGTGGCCGCGGTCCATGTCGGCGGCGAGCTGGATCTCGTCGATGGCCACGAAGGCCACGTCGAGGTCGCGGGGCATCGCCTCGATGGTGCAGATCCAGTAGCGCGGCCGGTCCGGCTTGATCTTCTCCTCACCGGTGACGAGCGCGACCTTCTCGGGCCCGACCTTGGCGACGACGCGCAGGTAGACCTCCCGGGCGAGCAGCCGCAGGGGCAGTCCGATCATCCCGGTCGGGTGCGCGAGCATCCGCTCGATGGCGAGATGCGTCTTGCCGGTGTTGGTCGGCCCGAGGACCGCGGTGACGCCGCGGGCGCGGACGTCGCGGGGCAGCGAGCGGCTGGGCGAGG
Source organism: Methylobacterium sp. E-046 (assembly GCF_022829625.1). Classification (NCBI taxonomy): domain Bacteria; kingdom Pseudomonadati; phylum Pseudomonadota; class Alphaproteobacteria; order Hyphomicrobiales; family Methylobacteriaceae; genus Methylobacterium; species Methylobacterium sp. E-046. The sequence continues at coordinate 43,036 of NZ_JAKSYP010000172.1, forward strand.
GGCGGAGCAGCGCGTCGATGGTCGGCGGTTCCTTCGGATGGGAAGGCCGTCGCGGCGCCGGCACGGCGCGGGCGGGGGAGGCGGGTACGACCGGCCGGTCGCGTCAGGGACGGTAGGGCCGGACCGATCGTTCCCCATATGGGATGCCGCCGCCTCCAGGTCCAACCTGCGGCGTGACGAGCGGGTACACGTCGACCTGCACCGACGGCGTCCCGGGCTGGGGTGCGACATCGGCGCAGAGCGTTTCGGGGACCGCCACCAGGGGCCCACGGCGCGGCGCGCGATGCCCGACGATTTCGGCGGACGAGAAGGCGTCGCCGCCGCAGCCGGACGCCCCGGTGCCGGCCGTCAGCGGCTCGGCGCTGGCCGGGCCGGCGAGCCCCGTGAGGGCGAGGGCCAGAACGATTCGGGGCCGGGCTGTGCGCATCCGCGGATTATCGCGCATCCCGTGAAGATTTCGTCCACCGCCGCCGGCTTTGCGAGCGGAGCGCGGCGCCGCGAGCGCAGGCGTCGTTCCGAGGTCCCATCAATCCACGCCTTCGACCAAGACCACCTCGCCGATCCCCGCGGGGCGGCGCTTCTCGACGGCTGCCTGATACTCGGGCGAGAAGTAGTAGGCGCGCGCCGCCTCGTAGGATTCGAATTCCAGCACGACGTTGCGCGGCCGCGCTTCGCCCTCCAGCGCCTCGCTGCGGCCGCCGCGGACCAGCGGCGTGCAGCCGTACTGGCGCATGGCCTCCGAGGCCATGGCGGCGTAGTCCTTGTAGGCGTCCGGGTCGGTGACCGTCATCCGGACGATGATGTAGCCCTTGGGCACTGGCTGGCCTCCCTGGCGCGGCTGCCGCGCCGGGCGGAAGTGCCGGGAAACCAGCCGCCGGTCAAAGGCCCCCTACTGCCCCGTCAGGCTCGCCTGCGCGACGCTGGCGCCCGCGGTCCCGGTGGCGTCCGCGCCGCCGCTCTGGGTCCAGCGCGTCGCCTCGATGATGTTGGTGCCGATGGTGGTGAGCACCGAGATGCGGAGCGGAAGCAGGATCCGCGTCCCCGCGACGGGCGCCAGCCAGACCGACATCTCGCGGTTCTCCTCCATGAATTTCACCCCCGGCCGGTCCGGGCGGTGGCCGGCCACCGCCTGGTAGCGGGCCGTGCAGACGAGAACCGGGCCGGCATAGCCGGGCTTCTGCACCGGGCGGGTCTCGGCGTAGCTCAGGACCACGTTGAAGCGGGTGGCGCCGTCGAAGACCGGCAGGGTCCGGTTGCAATTCTCCGGATCGAGCGCCTCGCCGCGCCCCTGCGTCGGCATCAGCAGCGCGCTCACCGGGTCGATGATGCCGCGCCTGTTGGCGGCCGTGACCGGCACCCGGTCCTGCATGTCGATGAGCGGCGGGGTGATCTCGGCCTGGACCACGGTCCCGTGCGCCAGCGCCATGCGCACGGCGATGCCGGAACTCGCCGTGTGGGTCGCGATCGCGAAGGCGCCGGGCTGGGGCGCCGCCGCGAAGGTCCCGGAGGCCCGCGCCGAGCCCTTGCCGCCGGTGATGGCGCCGACGAGGCCGGTGAGCACCGCCGACACGTCCATGACGTAGCGGTCGCGCTCGAACGACCCGGCGAGCCGCGCGGTGCCGATCGGCAGCCCGGCGAGGTTGATGCCGTAATCGACCGCCACCGTGGCGGGGGCGCTCGCTCCCGGCCGCTTCGCGCGCGATCGCGCCTCGGCCGGGCCGGCCAGGGCCGCGACGGCGAGGACGCTGCCGAGCGCGCGTCCGAGCGCGCGCCCGACGGGGCGGCGCGTCACGGGCTTGATCATTCGACGGACAGGCGTGGCGCTCATGATCCGGATCGCATCCCAGGGAAGGCGGGCCAAGACACCCTCTCGAACACACCTGCTCGACGGCATCCTCCCGACGCCGTCGCAGAAGGGAGAGCCTTTCTGCGGGCGGATGAAGGCTATATCCCGGCAGCGTGGTTAACAGACCGTTCGGCGCCCGCCCGCGGATCGGCGGGGACGCCGTGGAGCGTCGCACCTTGACGCATCGGGGCACAGTCGCCTATAGGCTCGCGCCTTCAACGGGACTCCGCTGGACCTGGAACACGCAATGGGCGCCGCCCGCTGCGACGATGATCGCGCCGGCCGCGATCGGGTCTGTTCGGGCGGAACGAGACGGGATCTAAAGTCATCATGGCGCGCCGCTGCGAACTCACCGGCAAGGCCGTTCAGGTCGGCCACCTCGTGAGCCACTCGAACCGCAAGACCAAGTGCCGGTTCCTGCCGAACCTGTGCAACGTCACCCTCCAGTCCGACGCGCTCGGCAAGCGGGTGCGCCTGCGCGTCACCGCGCACGCCCTGCGCTCGGTGGAGCATCGCGGCGGGCTCGACGCCTTCCTGATCAAGGCCGGCGAGTGCGACCTGTCGCAGACCGCCCGCCTGCTCAAGCGCGAGATCCACAAGAAGCTCGCCGAGGCTCCGGCCGTCGCGGCCTGAGCCTCCGGGCGCCACGCGCCACATCGGACCTGCAAACCGCCGGGCCCTCCGAGGGCCCGGCGGTTTGCGCTTGCGCGCGGCAGACCGGCTGATCCGGACGATCCCGCGCGCGAGTTGATCCAGGGGCGTCCGCACCAGCTGGCCTCGAAGGAGAGCTCCGGGGACCGCGCGGTTGACCGGGAGCCTCCTGCGCGGCGTCCGCTGCGCTCCGGCGTCTCAGGACGAGATTGCGGATCGGATGGGCCCGCGCCCGGACGGGGCCCGCGGAGCGAGGCCCGGATCAGCGCCGCCCGCCGGCCGCCCGCAGCATCCGGCCCGTCGGCGCGGACGCGCCGTCCTCCTCGAACAGCTCCGCGAGCTTCTCGGTCATCGCCCCGCCGAGCTCCTCGGCGTCGATGATCGTCACGGCGCGGCGGTAGTACCGGGTCACGTCGTGGCCGATGCCGATGGCCAGCAACTCCACGGGCGAGCGCGTCTCGATCTCCTCGATCATCCAGCGCAGGTGCCGCTCCAGGTAATTGCCGGCGTTCACCGACAGGGTCGAGTCGTCCACCGGGGCGCCGTCCGAGATCACCATCAGGATCTTGCGCTGCTCGGGCCGCCCGAGCAGGCGCTTGTGCGCCCAGTCGAGCGCCTCGCCGTCGATGTTCTCCTTGAGCAACCCCTCGCGCATCATCAGCCCGAGATTCTTCCGGGCCCGGCGCCAGGGGGCGTCCGCCGACTTGTAGACGATGTGGCGCAGGTCGTTCAGGCGGCCGGGATTCGGCGGCTTGCCGGCGGCGAGCCACGCCTCGCGGCTCTGGCCGCCCTTCCAGGCGCGGGTGGTGAAGCCGAGGATCTCGACCTTCACGCCGCAGCGCTCCAGCGTCCGCGCCAGGATGTCGGCGCAGGTCGCCGCCACGGTGATCGGCCGGCCGCGCATCGAACCCGAATTGTCGAGGAGCAGCGTCACCACCGTGTCGCGGAAGTTGGTGTCCTTCTCCTGCTTGAAGGAGAGCGGCTGGTACGGATCGATGACCACCCGCACGAGCCGCGCCGGGTCGAGCTGACCCTCCTCCAGGTCGAAGTCCCAGGCGCGGTTCTGCTGCGCGAGCAGCCGCCGCTGCAGCCGGTTGGCGAGGCGGCCGACCACGCCCTGGAGGTGGGAGAGCTGCTTGTCGAGGTATGAGCGCAGGCGCGACAGCTCGTCGGCGTCGCACAGCTCCTCGGCGTGGATGACCTCGTCGAACCGGGCGTTGAACACCCGGTATTCGGGCCCGCGCGCCTCGTTGCCCTGCCGCTGCGGCGGGCGCGACGCCTCCGAGGCCTCCTCGGATTCCGCGTCCTCGGACTCATCCGGCAGCTCGCCCGACGGCGCGTCGGCGGATTCCTGCGCGCCGTCCTCGATCTCGTCGGAGGCCTCCTCGGAGGTCTCGATCTCGGCGCGCTCGCCCTGGCTCTTCTCCTCCGAATCACCCTCGCTCGGGCTCTGCTCGTCGTCCTGGGCGTCGTTCTCGTCGTCGTTCTCGTCGTCCTCGGCGTCGAACGGCGTCTCGTCCGACATGTCCAGCGAGGTGAGGAGGTCGCGCACCGAGCGGGCGAATTTGCGCTGGTCCTCGATGGACCCGATGAGCCCGTCGAGGTTCGGGCCGGCCTTGGCCTCGATGTGCTCGCGCCACAGCGCGACGATCTTGGCCGCGGCCTCCGGCGGCTTCTGGCCGGTGAGGCGCTCGCGCACCATCAGGGCGACGGCATCCTCCATCGGGGCGTCGGCCCGGTCGGTGATGGTCTCGTACTTGCCGCCGCGGTGGTAGCGGTCCTCCAGCATCGCCGTGATGTTGCTGGCCACCCCCGCCATCCGGCGCGAGCCGATCGCCTCGACCCGGGCCTGCTCCACCGCGTCGTAGACGGCACGCGCCGCCGCGTTCTCGGGGGCGAGCCGGCGGTGGACCGCCACGTCGTGGCAGCCCAGGCGCAAAGCCATGGCGTCGGCGTTGCCGCGCAGCACCGCGACGTCCTGGGCCGACAGCTTGCGCGGCGGCTCGGGGAGGCGGGCCTTGTCGCCGGTGAGCGCCGGCCGGTCGGTGGCGTAGGTGACCTCGACCTCGGAGCGCCGGGCGATGGCGCGCAGGCACCCCGCCACCGAGCGCTTCAGGGGCTCGGCCACGGGTTCGCGGCGCTCGCCGGGCTTGCGGTTGGAGATGGACATGCGAGGCTACCGGTCGTCGGACGCGAAGGGGCGGTTCAGGATCCCGTCCCAGCAAAGGGAAGCAGCGGCGCGGCGCGGGACCGAGGCAGGGCGGGCGAAGCCCGATGAACTCGCCCCGGTCCCACGCGCCACGAACTCCGCCACGAACTCGGCCATGCGGGTCAGCTCAGCGCGACGTTCACCGCGCTCTCGGGCAGCTCCTTGCCGAAGGCGCGCTGGTAGAATTCCGCCACCAGCGTGCGCTCCAGCTCGTCGCACTTGTTGAGGAAGGTCACCCGGAAGGCGAAGCCGATATCCTTGAAGATGTCGGCGTTCTCGGCCCAGGTGATCACCGTGCGCGGGCTCATGACGGTGGAGAGGTCGCCGTTCATGAAGGCGTTGCGCGTGAGATCCGCCACGCGCACCATCCGGTTGACGATGTCGCGACCCTGGTCGCCCCGATAGTGGACCGCCTTCGACAGCACGATGTCGACTTCGCGGTCGTGCGGCAGGTAGTTCAGCGTGGTGACGATCGACCAGCGGTCCATCTGGCCTTGGTTGATCTGCTGCGTGCCGTGATAGAGGCCGGACGTGTCGCCCAGGCCCACCGTGTTGGCGGTGGCGAACAGCCGGAAGGCCGGGTGCGGGCGGATGACGCGCTTCTGGTCCAGAAGCGTCAGGCGGCCCGACAGCTCCAGCACGCGCTGGATCACGAACATCACGTCCGGGCGGCCGGCATCGTACTCGTCGAACACGAGGGCGACGTTGTTCTGCAGGGCCCAGGGCAGGATGCCGTCCTGGAAGGCGGTGACCTGCTTGCCGTCCTGCAGGACGATGGCGTCCTTGCCGACGAGGTCGATGCGCGACACGTGGCTGTCGAGGTTGATCCGGATGCAGGGCCAGTTCAGGCGGGCGGCGACCTGCTCGATATGGGTCGACTTGCCGGTGCCGTGATAGCCGGTGACCATCACGCGGCGGTTGCGGGCGAACCCGGCCAGGATGGCGAGCGTCGTCTCCCGATCGAAGATGTAATCGGGATCGAGATCCGGGACGTGCTCCTCGGCCTCGGCGTAGGCCGGGACCTTGAGGTCGAGGTCGATGCCGAAGACCTCGCGGACGGAGACGGTGCGGTCGGGCTGCGCGGCGGGCGTATCGTCAGAGAGCATTCGGAACCTCGTGAGGCGCGGGCGCTCCACTCCCAAACAGTGAAGCATCCGCGCGGAAGAACGTCGAGCCGGGCCTCCGCGGCGGGGCGGAGCCATCCTTAGACGGCGGCGCGCGGGTGCGCCACCGACCGGCCTCGCCCTCATATAGGGCTGCGCCGCGTGGTTTGCCCTATCCTAGATGCGAACCGCCCTGCATCCTTCGTGCCGCGTCAGCAGAGGCCGGCCCCGCGCAGCACGTCGTGGGCGCGGATGATGTCGCGCAGCCGCTCCTCGAAGGAGCGGTCGCCGCCGTTGGCGTCCGGGTGGAAGCGCTTCACCAGGGTCTTGTACTGCGCCTTGATGGCGGCCGTATCGGCGCCCTCCTCGAGACCCATCACGTCGAGGGCCCGGCGGACCGCGGCCGAGTGGCGGGGCTTCTGCGGCTCGGGCTCGCGGGCCCGGCGGCGGGCCTCGCCGACGCCTTCGCCGCGCAGGATGCCGAGGGGATCGACATAGGCCCAGTCGCGGACCGGCTCGTCGGCCGGCTTGGCCTCGCCCGTCCGGTTCACGCCCATCGCCCAGGTCGGGCGATGGCCGATGATCGCGTCCTTCTGGTAGGCCTGCACGGCGGCATCGTTCATGCCGTCGAAGTAGTTGTACGTGGCGTTGTAGGCGCGGACGTGATCCATGCAGAAGCGCCAGTACTGGCCCTCGGCCTTGCGGCCCTTCGGCGCCCGGTACAGGCCCGGCTGCGTGCAGCCCGGGCTCTCGCAGCCGGTCTCGGCGGCGGCCTTCGGCTCGTCGCAGGACGGTTTGATCCGGATGCTGTCGAACAGGCGCGAGTTGAGATCCATGACGGGCCGATTATGAGGGGGCGGACCTGAGACACAAGGGCACCGGGCCTGATGACGCATGCGCGGGATCGGGCTTGACGGCAGCCGACGAACACGACGCGAGGGCACGATGGCTGACGGTGTGGGCGCGGGCGGCACCCTGCGGGACTGGATGGAGGCGCGGCTGCAGGAGCAGCTCGCGCCGGCGCGGCTCGACGTGATCGACGAGTCGCATCTGCATGCCGGCCATGCCGGGGCACGGCCGGGGGGCGAGACCCATTACCGGCTCGACATCGTCGCGTCGGCGTTCGAGGGCAAGAGCCGCGTCGAGCGGCATCGCTTGGTGAACGCGCTGCTCGACGACGCGTTCAAGCGGGGGCTGCACGCCCTTGCGCTCCGGGCCCGCACGCCCGCCGAGGCCGCCTGAACCGGTCCCGCGGGCGTTCGGCGAGCCGCGCTTCGAGCTTGCGCGGCGCGGCCGTCGTCGGCGGGCTCCACCGGGGCGCTTCGCGGCGCCCGCGATGACGCCGCGGACCATTCCAGACGGGCGCGTTGAGCAGGCAGGGGATCACGGACGGGATATGGTGACGGGCGCACCGATCTGCACCTGCCGGGTCGTCGGCCTCGCGCCGGACGATCCGGCGTCCCGCGCGGTCGCCGCATCCGGGAGGCCGCCATGTCCCTGCGGGTGACGCCGCGCATCGCCATCGCGGACGACGAGATCGAGCTGTCGTTCATGCGCGCCTCCGGCGCGGGTGGCCAGAACGTCAACAAGGTCGAGACCGCGGTCCAGCTCCGCTGGGCCGCGCTCGCCTCGACCGCCATCGACGAGCGGGTGAAGGCCAACCTCGTGCGGCTCGCCGGCCGGCGCATGACCAAGGACGGCGTCCTCGTCCTCGCCGGGCAGCGGCACCGGACGCAGGAGCGCAACCGGGCCGACGTCCTGCAGCGGCTCGTCGATCTCGTGGCGGAGGCGGCCAAGCCGCCGCCACCGATCCGCCGCCCGACGAAGCCGACGCGGGGCTCGCAGGAGCGGCGGATCGGCGCCAAGAAGAACCGCGCCACGATCAAGCAGGGCCGGGGCAGCTTCCGCGATTCCGACGGCTGAGACGCGTCGCCGCCCGTCTCAGTGGATCGCGTCGATCACCTGGGCCTTCGGGCTCGCGTCGGGGGCGGGGGACGAGCCCGCCACCAGGGTGCTGCCCGGCTTGGCGAGGGTGAGGGCGATCGCGATCAGCGCCAGGACGGCGGCCAGCGCGGCCGGGAACAGGAAGGCCGACTCGCCGTAGCGGATGTCGAGCAGGCCGCCGATCACCGCGCCGGTGCTGAGGCCCGCCCAGAGCGGCGCCTGGATCCAGAAGGACGGGGCCACGGTGCCGAGCAGCAGGTTGGCGCAGCCGGTGCCGAAGCGCACGACCGCGCCGGTGACGTAGGTGAGCGCCAGGGAACGGCCGCCCTCGTCCTGAAGCGTCGCATTCTGGAGCCCGAGGGCCAGCACGATCGGATAGGCGTGCAGCGGGTAGGCGAAGGTGCCCCAGGGCATCAGCAGCCCGCCGGCGAGCAGCAGCGCCTGCAGGGTCAGGAGGACGGCGAGGCGCCAGCGCCCGACCCAGGCGGCGATCAGCGTGCCCAGGAAGGCGCCGAAGCAGAAGATGCTGATGGTGCTGGCGACCCGGGTGACGTTCTCCCAGTCGCCGTTCGACACCGCCACGCCGAAGCGCGTGGTGTTGCCCGACATGAACGACATGAAGAGCTGCGAGAATTCCAGGAAGCCGATGGAGTCGGCGCAGCCCGCCAGCGTGGCCAGGGCGATGGCGAAGGGGATCCGGGTTCGCGGATCGGCCGGAAAGGACTTGTCCGCCGGCGGATCGGGTCTTCGCTCCGGCGTCTCCCGACCTGTCCGACTGCCGTAATTCGCCATGCTGATCCCCCGATACAGCGGCCGCGCCTGTCGCGACCGACTGACAATGGACGAACAGCCAAGCGGTTTCATGCCGCTGTGCGGCGCAACACAACGACGCGGCCCGGCACCGGCCGCCCGGCCTCCGTCCGAACCGCGGCGGGCTCCAGCGTGAGGAGCGCGAAGCCGGCGTCGCGGGCTGCCGCCTCCGTATGGGCATCCGCGTGGGCGTAACGGCCGTCCGCGCCGAGCGCGACCCCCGGTCCGTCGTGCGACTGGACCGTGAAGGCGGCGAGGCCGCCCGGCCGGAGCACGCGGCCCATCTCCGCCACGACGGGCGCCAGATCCGCCACGTAGATGAGGACGTCGGCGGCCATGCAGAGATCGGCGGAGGCCGCCGCCTCGCCGGCCAGGAACGCGGTCAACTCGCCCTCGGCCAGGCGGTCGTAGAGCGGCCGGCCCTCCCGGGACTTGGCGCGCGCCAGCGCCAGCATCCCGGGCGCGAGATCGACGCCCGTGAGGTGACCGGCCCGGTCGCGGATCGCCGCGCCCATCAGGCCCGTGCCGCAGCCGAGGTCGAGCACCCGGGCAAAAAGCCGTGGTTCCGGCGGCAGGGCGTTCCGGACGAGTTCGGGACCGACATAGGTCAAGCCGTCGACGAGGTGGCGCTCGAAGCGCGGCGCGTAGCCGTCGAACAGGGCCCTGACGTAGGCGGGGGTGAGGATCGGCCGGCCGTCGGCGACGCCCAGGCGGGCGAGGTGCGCCCGCACGCCCAGGGTGTCGTCCGGGTCGATGTCGAGGGCGCACGCGTAGGCCCGGACCGCCGCGTCGCGCAGGTCCGGCGACCCGCCCGCCGCCGCCAGTCCCTCCCGGGCCCGCCCGAGGAGCAGCCACGCCGGCGCGTAGCGCGGCGCGATCTCCAGGGCCTGCGCGGCGAGGTCGGCGGCCCCGCCGTAATCGCCCTCGGCCAAGCAGGCTTCCGCGTAGCGATAGCGGCGATCGGCGAGGATGTCGCCGGAACTGAGCTGCGAGGCCATGCGTCTGCCGGGTCGGGGGTGCCTATATACTGGGGCCACCGGCGGATACCACCGGCAGCACGGGCCCGATGCCGACACGCGCCAGCGACCTCCTCACCCTGACCCGCGAGGGTCTCTACTGCCCCCTCGGGCGCTTCCACGTCGATCCGACCTGGCCGGTGGAGCGCGCGCTCATCACCCACGGCCATGCCGATCATGCCCGGGCGGGCCACGGCCAAGTGCTGGCGACGCCCGAGACCCTGCGGATCATGGCGGTGCGCTACGGCGCGGAGTTCTGCCGCCAGCGGCAGGAGGCGCGGCTCGGCGCGGCGATCCGCGTCGGCGACGTCACCGTGCGCTTCGCGCCCGCCGGCCACGTCCTCGGCTCGGCGCAGATCGCCATCGAGCGGGACGGGGCCCGGGTGGTGGTCTCGGGCGACTACAAGCGGGCGCCGGACCCGACCTGCCTGCCCTTCGAGGTGGTGCCGTGCGACGTGTTCATCACCGAGGCGACCTTCGGCCTGCCGGTCTTCACCCATCCGGACACGCGGGACGAGGTCCGCAAGCTCCTCGAATCGGTCCGGCTGTTCCCGGAGCGGGCCCACATCGTCGGCGCCTACGCCCTCGGCAAGGCGCAGCGGGTGATGGCGCTCCTGCGGGAGGAGGGCTGGGACCGGCCGATCCACCTCCACGGGGCGATGGAGAAGCTCACCGCCCTCTACAAGGAGGAGGGCGTGCCGCTGGGCGAAACCCCCAAGGTGGTCGCGGCCGAGCGCAAGGACCTGCACGGCGCGATCGTGATCTGCCCGCCCTCGTCGATCCAGGATCTGTGGTCGCGCAAGTTCCCCGATCCGGTGACCTGCTTCGCCTCGGGCTGGATGCGGGTCCGCGCCCGCGCCCGCCAGAAGGGCGTCGAGCTGCCGCTGGTGATCTCCGACCATTCCGACTGGCCGGACCTGTGCCGCACCGTCCGCGAGACCGGCGCCGAAGAGGTCTGGGTCACGCACGGGCAGGAGGACGCCCTGGTCCACTGGTGCGGAACGCAGGGGATCAAGGCCCGGCCGCTGCATCTGCTGGGCTACGGCGACGACGGGGAGGCCGAAGCGGTCTCCGAGGCGGAGACGGCGGCATGAACGATTTCGCCCATCTGCTCGACCGCCTCGCCTATGAGCCGCGCCGCAACGCCAAGCTGCGGATGCTGCAGGATTACTTTTCCCGCACGCCCGACCCGGAGCGCGGCTACGCGCTGGGCGCCATGACCGGCACACTGAGCTTTCGCGAGGCCAAGCCGGCCCTGATCCGGGGGCTGGTGGAGGAGCGGATCGACCCGGTGCTGTTCCGGCTCTCGCACAACTACGTCGGGGATCTCGCGGAGACCACGGCGCTGATCTGGCCGGGACCGGCGGAGGCGCCGCGGGAGCCGGGCCCCGGCCACAACAACCCGCCGCCGCAGGTCCCGACCCTGGCGGAGGTCGTCGGGACGCTGGCGACCATCCCCAAGCGCGAACTGCCCCGGCACCTCGCCGAGTGGCTCGACGCCCTCGACGAGACCGGGCGCTGGGCGCTGCTGAAGCTCGTCACCGGCAACCTGCGGGTCGGCGTCTCGGCCCGGCTCGCCAAGACGGCGGTGGGCGCACTGGGCGACCACGACGCCGACGCCGTCGAGGAGGTCTGGCACGGGCTGACGCCGCCGTTCGAGACCCTGTTCGCCTGGGTCGAGGGCCGGGCCGCGCGGCCCGAGACCCTGAACCCCGCCCCGTTTCGCCCGCCGATGCTGTCCCACCCGATCGAGGAGGAGGCCGACCTCGAGAAGCTGGAGCCGGACGCCTTCTCGGCCGAGTGGAAGTGGGACGGCATCCGCGTCCAGCTCGTCGGCGGGCGCGACAAGGCCGGCCAGCAGGTCGGAAAGGTCTATTCCCGCACCGGCGAGGACATCACCGGGGCGTTCCCGGATCTCGCCGAGGCCATCACCTTCACGGGGTCGCTGGACGGCGAGCTGCTGATCCTGCGCGAGCGCCGCGTGCAGAGCTTCAACGTGCTCCAGCAGCGCCTGAACCGGAAGGCGGTGACGGCTAAGCTCCTGGAGGAGTTCCCCGCCCATGTCCGTGCCTACGACCTCCTGACCCTCGCGGGCGACGACCTGAGGGCCGAGCCCTTCGCGGTCCGACGGGAGAAGCTGGAGGCGCTGGTGACCCGCCTCGACCACGCGCGGATCGACATCTCGCCGCTCGTGCCCTTCGCCGATTGGGAGGCGCTGGCGGCCGCCCGCGCGGACCCGGCCTCGGTCGGCGCCGGCGAGGACGCCGACGCCATCGAGGGCGTCATGCTCAAGCGCCTGAACAGCCCCTACCTGCCGGGCCGTCCCAAGGGACCGTGGTGGAAGTGGAAGCGCGAGCCCCACATCGTCGACGCCGTGATGATGTACGCCCAGCGCGGGCACGGGAAGCGCTCGTCCTTCTACTCGGACTACACGTTCGGGGTCTGGCGGGCGGCCCCCGAAGGCGGCGACGAGCTGGTGCCGGTGGGCAAGGCCTATCACGGCTTCACCGACGCGGAACTCGCCAAGCTCGACCGCTACGTCCGCAACAACACCACCAAGCGCTTCGGCCCCGTGCGCGAGGTCGCCCACGGCCGCGAGGCGGGTCTCGTCCTCGAGATCGCCTTCGAGGGCGTGCAGCGCTCGACCCGGCACAAATCGGGGGTGGCGATGCGCTTCCCGCGGGTCAGCCGCATCCGCTGGGACAAGCCGCCCGCGGAGGCCGACCGGATCGACGTGCTGGAGCGGATCCTGGCCCGGGGCGAACGGGAGATCGCTCCGGGGGCGACCCTGATGGAGACCTCCGCATGAAGCAGGGCAAGATCGGTCCGGTGGAGACGATGGCCGCAGGTCCGGTGGAGCGGCACGCCAGCGGGCGGCTGACCATCGCGACCGCGGGGCCGGGCTTCACGGATTTCACCGCCGCCGTGGTGGCGTTCGTGCGCGGCAGCGGCGTCCGGGACGGGCTGGTGACGGTGTTCTGCCGGCACACCTCGGCCTCGCTCACCATCCAGGAGAATGCCGACCCCGACGTCCAGACCGACCTGATGGCCGCTCTGGACGGCTTCGCGCCGCGGCATGCCGGCTACGTCCACGGTGCCGAGGGGCCGGACGACATGCCGGCGCATATCCGCACCCTGATCACCGATTCGGCCCTGACCGTCCCTCTGATCGACGGGCGCCTGGCCCTCGGCACGTGGCAGGGGATCTACCTGATCGAGCACCGCGACCGGCCGCACCGGCGGGAGATCGTGCTGAGCGTGATCGGGGCGTGAGGCTCCCCCTCGTCCCCGTCATCGCGGGCGCGGCGAAGCGATCCCGGGCCGCACGACACCGGCCGACATGGCGCCGCGGGATCGCGCCGCTCCGCTCGCCACGACGGCGCGTGCGTCACGCCGCGGACCTGGACCCGGGCGCCGGATCGGCAACATGCCGTCACACACCGCCGGTTAACCATAGGGCGCGCTTATGATCCCCCGTCGGATCGGTCTGTCCCGATCCCGCGAAGGGAGATCCCCGATGGGCCTGTTCGCCGCGCTCTCGAACTCGATTTCCGGCGCCTCGGCGCAGTCGCTCGCCCTGAACAACATCTCCGGGAACATCGCCAACACCCAGACGGCGGGGTTCAAGACCACGGAGACGCACTTCGCCGACCTGCTGGCCCAAACCGAGGGCGGCACGCAGCCGGCGGGCGGCGTGGGCTCGAGCACGCGCAACACCCTCAACATCCAGGGCACGGTGCAGTCGACCGGCGTGTCGACCAACCTCGCCATCTCGGGCAACGGCTACTTCATCGTCCGAGAGAACAACGGGACGACCGACAGCCCGGATTTCACCGGCGAGACCGGCTACACGCGGCGCGGCGACTTCGCGCCCGATGCCAGCGGCTATCTCACCAACGGCGCGGGCTACTACCTGTTCGCCGGACCCTCGGCGACGACCCCGGTCCAAGTCCCGACCGGCGCCAACACCCTGTCGAGTCTCGCGGTCTCGCCGGCCGGCACCCTCACGGGCACCGCCGCGGATGGCAGCCCCGTGGCGCTGGGGTCGCTGACGCTCGCGCAGTTCGGCCTGCAGGACAATCTGACCTCCCTCGACGGCGGGACCTACGTGGCCAATGGCCGGTCCGGCACGCCGAGCTACGGCCTCAACGGCGCGACCCTCACGCCCGGCTCGGTGGAGCAATCGAACGCCGGCATCTCCGACCAGTTCTCGAAGATGATCGAGACCCAGCAGGCCTACACGGCCAACACCAAGGTCATGAGCACCACCGACCAGATGCTGCAGGACGCCATCGCGATGTACACCTGACGCGGCCGGGGGCCCGTCACAGGAACTTCAGCGGATCCGTCTCGGGCGGGGGCGGCGCCACGTCGGCGCGGTTCCACCAGCCGCCGCCCAGGGCCACGAACAGGGCCGCGGTGTCGGCGTACTGGGTGGCGCGCGCGCCCGCCGAGGTCACCAGCGCGGAGAGGTAGCCCTGCTGGGCGATCAGAACCTGCGAGGAGGTGACCGCGCCCGCCGTGTATTGCTTGCGGATCAGGCCGAGGCTCTGGTTCGTCGCGCTCACCGCGGCGTCGGCGGCGGCCACCGCCCTGGCGTCGGCCTGGAGCGCCCGCAGGGCGTCGGCCACGTTCTGGAAGGCGGTGATGACGGTCGCCTTGTACTGCGCCTGCGCCAGCGTCAGCGATTCCTCGGAGGCGCGCTGGCGCCGGAACAGGGTGCCGGCATCGAAGATCGGCGCCGTCGCCTGCCCGATGATCGTGAAGAACGCGGCCCCCGGTGCGGCCACCTGCGCGATCCGCGTCGCGCTGGATCCGCCCGTGGCGGTCAGGCTGAACTGCGGCAGGCGGTTGGCCACGGCGACGCCGACATTGGCGCTCGCCTCCTGGACCAGGGCTTCGGCGGCCTTCACGTCGGGCCGCTGCTGCACGAGCCGCGACGGCAGGCTCACCGGAAGCTTGGTCGGCAGCCGCAGGGCGGACAGGTCGAAGGTCTCGGGAATCTCGTCGGAGGGCAGCCGACCGGCGAGCGCGGTCAGCAGGTTGCGCTGCTGGGCCAGCGCCTTCTCCAGCGGCGGCAGCAATTGCTGCGACAGCGCCAGGGCGGCCTGCTGCTGCACCACGTCGGCGCCCGCGATCTGCCCGAGCGAGAGCTGCTTGTTGTAGAGCTGCAGCACCTCGGTCTGCGCCTGGATCACCTTGCGGGTCGCGTCGATCTGCGCCCGGAGGGCCGCCTCCTGGATGGCGGCGGCCACGACGTTGGCGGTGAGGCTGAGGTAGGCCGCCTCCAGCTGGAAGCGCTGGTTCTGGGTGGCGGCCTCCAGCGACTCGATCTGGCGGCGGTTCCCGCCGAACACATCCGGATTGTAGGAGACCACCGCCTGCGGCGTGGACAGGCTGTAGAGATACTGGGTCTGGTTGTTGAGCGGCGATTGCAGGTCGAGGCCGGGCGCCAGGGCGCCCTGGATCTGCGGCGTCGCGGTGAGGCTCGGGTAGAGCGTGCCCTTCTGGGCGAGGGTATTCTGCTGCGCCACCCGCAGCGAGGCCTGCGCGGCCTCCAGAGTCGGGTTGTTGGCCAGGGCCTGCTCGACGATGCGGTTCAGCGCCTTCGAGTGGAACAGGGTCCACCACCGGCCGGGAATGTCGGCGCCGGAGACGAAGCTCTGGTCCGCCGAGCCGCCCTGGCGGGTGCGGATGTTGTCGGCCGCGGACGGATTCTGCAGGGGCTCCCGGGTGTAGCGACCGACCGGAGGCGCCTCGGGCGGCACGAAGTTCGGGCCGACCGCGCAGGCCGACAGGCACAGGGATGCGGCCAGCAAAGCGGCCGCCCGTCCGCACCGGCTCGGCGCAAAGCTCACCATCCCGCCCCCGAAAACCCCACCCCGGTAGAGCGGCGCGGGGCGCGTCCGAGTCAATGCGGCCGCCGCCGGGCCACGCGCGCGACCGGGACGTTGTGGCCCCCCTGCAACGCGCCGCCTGCCCATCCGGAACCGGCTCACGCGGCGGCCCGGTGCTCGGTCCGCGCCCGGGCATCCGGATTCGGCTGGCGGCGGGAGAAAAGGGCGATCAGCACCGGCACGATCACGAGGATCAGGTTCGGTGCCAGGATGATGCCGCCCACCACCACGAGCGCCAGGGGTTTCTGCACCTGCGAGCCGATGCCGGTGGAGACCGCCGCCGGCAGCAGGCCGACGCAGGCGGCCACGCAGGTCATCATCACCGGGCGCATCCGCACCACGGCCGCCTGCCAGACCGCCTCCTGCCGCTTCCAGCCCTCGTCGAGGAGCTGGTTGTAGTAGGCGAGCAGGATCACGCCCTCCATGGTCGAGATGCCGAACAGCGCGATGAAGCCGATCGCCGCCGAGATCGAGAACGGCGTCCCGGTCAGGAACAGGGCGAAGATGCCGCCGATCATCGCCATCGGGATCACCGACAGGGTCAGCAGCATGTCGGCCACCGACGAGAAGTTGATGTAGAGGAGCAGCGCGATCAGCAGCAGCGTCAGCGGCACCACGAGGCTCAGGCGGGCCGCCGCCTCCTTCAGGTTGGTGAACTGCCCGACCCATTCCAGCCGGTAGCCCGGCGGCAGGTCCACCGCGTCGGCGACCTTGCGCTGCGCCTCGATCACGGCGCTGCCGAGGTCCCGGCCGCGCACCGAGAACTTCACCGGGATGTAGCGCTCCTGATCCTCGCGGTAGATGAACGAGGCGCCCGAGACGAGGTCCACGTCGGCGATCTCGGAGAGCGGCACCTGGATGACGCCGCCGTTGGGGTTCTGCGCGCCGACCGCGATGTTGCGGATGCCGGCGAGCGACGAGCGGTACTCCTTGGCGAGGCGCACCCGCATGGGGAAGTGCCGGTCGGAGCCGTACTCGTAGAGGTCGCCCGCGGTCTGGCCGCCGATCGCCGCCTGGATCGTGGTGTTCACGTCGCCGATCGACAGGCCGTAGCGGGCGGCCTTGTGACGGTCGACGTCGATCCGCACCGTCGGCTGGCCCAGCGACTCGAACACGGACAGGTCGGTGACGCCCTGGACGGTGCCGAGCGCCGCCTTGACGGCGTTGGCGGTCTTGGTGAGCTGAGCGAGGTCGTTGCCGTAGACCTTCACCGAGTTCTCGCCCTTCACGCCCGAGGCCGCTTCCTGGACGTTGTCCTCGATATACTGCGAGAAGTTGAACTCGATGCCTGGAAATTCGTCTCCTAGTTGTTTGCTCAGGGTCTGGATCAGGGTCTCCTTGTCGAGCCCCTTCCGCCACTGGTCGATAGGCTTGAGCGGCGCCAGGAGCTCGACGTTGAAGAAGCCGGTGGCGTCGGTGCCGTCGTTCGGCCGGCCCTGGTGCGACAGCACGGTGACGACCTCGGGGACCTCCTGGAAAATCTTGCGCATGCGCTGGACGTAGGCGTTGCCGGCCTCCAGCGAGATCGAGGCCGGCATCGTGCCGCGCACGTACAGGTTGCCCTCCTCGAGGCGCGGCAGGAACTCCAGGCCGAGATTGCGCGCCACGAGACCCGAGGCCAGCAGGATCGCCAGCATCACCGCGAGCGACAGGATGCGGTTGCGCAGTCCGAAGGCCAGGATGCGCTCGTGGCCGAAGCGCAGGAGCCGCACGATCAGCGTGTCGCGCTCCTCCAGTTTCCTGGGCAGGATCAGCGCGGAGAGGGCGGGCGACACCGTGAAGGTCGCCAGCAGCCCGCCCAGAAGGGCGTACGCGTAGGTCTTGGCCATCGGCCCGAAGATGTGGCCCTCGACGCCCGTCATCGTGAACAGTGGCAGGAAGCCGACGATGATGATCGTGGCCGAGAAGAAGATCGCCCGGTTCACCTCGCGCCCGGCCACCGCGATGGTGCCGAGCCGGCCGGTCAGGCCGGCGGGAGGCGCCTCGCCCTTCACGTGGTCGGGTTCGGCGATGTGCCGGAACACGTTCTCGACCATGATCACGGTGGCGTCGACGATCAGGCCGAAATCGATGGCGCCGAGCGACAGCAGGTTCGCCGAATCCCCGCGCACGACGAGGATCAGGATCGCGAAGCCCAGGGCGAACGGGATCGTGGCCGCCACGATGATCGCGCTGGTGAGCGAGCCGAGGAACAGCCACTGCACCACGAAGACCAGCACCACGCCGAAGACGAGGTTGTGCATCACGGTGTGGGTCGTGGTGTGGATCAGGCCGGACCGGTCGTAGATCCGTTCGATCTTCACGTCGGGCGGCAGGATCGAGGACGCGTTGATCTTGTCGATCTCGGCCTCGACGCGCTGCAGGGTCGGCAGGCTCTGGCCGCCGCGGCTCATCAGCACGATGCCCTCGACGATGTCGGACGCGTCGTCGTGGCCCACGATGCCGAGCCGCGGCGCGTTCGACACGCGCACCTCGGCCACGTCCCGCACCAGCACCGGCGTGCCGTTGACGAGGCTGATCATCGTATCCCTGATGTCGTCCATGTCGCGGATCAGGCCGATGCCGCGCACCACCGCCGATTGCTGGCCGACATTGAGCGTCTGCCCGCCGACGTTGATCGAGGCGTTGTTGAGCGCCGTCGTCAGCTGGACGAGCGTCAGGCCCTGGGCCTGGAGGCGGTTCAGGTCGACCGCCACCTCGTATTCCTTGGCCTTGCCGCCGAAGGCGGTCACATCGACCACGCCGGGGATCGCCTTGAACCTGCGCTGCAGCACCCAGTCCTGCAGGGTCTTCATGTCCATCGGAGAGTAGCCCGCCGGGCCGACGAGTTTGTAGCGCATGATCTCGCCCACCGGGCTCGTCGGCGAGATCTGCGGCGTCGCCCCGTTGGGCAGCGTCGGCGCCTGCGACAGGCGGTTGAGCACCCGCTGCAGCGCCTGCTCGTACGTGTACTCGTAGTTGAACTGGACCTTCACGTCGGAGAGGCCGAACAGCGAGATCGTCCGCACCACCTGGGCGTTGGGGATGCCGGCGAGCGCCACTTCCAGCGGGATGGTGATGTAGCGCTCGATCTCGTCGGCCGACTGGCCCGGGTTCTGGGTGATCACGTCGACGAGCGGCGGAACCGGATCGGGATAGGCCTCGATGTTGAGCTGCGTGTAGGCGCCGTAGCCGATGCCCAGCATCATCACGAACAGCAGCACGACCAGCACGCGCTGGCGCAGCGAGAAGGCGATCAGGGCGTTCATCGGACCGGATCCCCGCTCAGGACGCCTTGTCGCCGGTGGCGGCCCGGTCGATGAACAGCGCGCCGCGGGTGACGACCTGCTCGCCGGCGCGCAGCCCCTGTGTGACCTGGGCGTTGTCGCCGTTGATCAGGCCGAGCTTGATGTCGCGCGCCTCCACGGCCCCGTCCGGCCGGGCCACCCAGACATGGGTGCGGTCCCCCTCGTACACGATGGCGGCCACGGGAATGCTGGGGGCCGGCTCGCCCTTGCCGGTGACGATCGTGTAGGTGGCGAACATCTCGGGGCGCAGCACCCGGTCGGGGTTGTCGACCTCGCTGCGCACGGCGAGCCGCCGCGTGGCCGCGTCGAGGCTGGCGGCCATGTAGTTCACCCGCGCCTTGAAGACCCGCGCGCCGAAGCCCGCCACCTTCGCCTCGACCTCCTGGCCGATGCGGATCTTCGGAATCTCGCTCTCCCGGACATTGGCGACCAGCCAGACCGTGGACAGGTCGCCGATCACGAAGACTGGATCGCTGGAGGCCGAGAGATACTGGCCGATGCCCACCTTCCGCTGCACGATCGTGCCGGGGATCGGTGCCCGGATCTGGGTCTCCGGGCTCATCGTGCCCTTCTTCTCGTAGGCGGCGATCTCGGCGTCGGACTTGCCCAGCAGCCGCAGGCGGTTCTTCACCGCGTCGAGGGCGGCCTCGGCGGTCTTCAGGTCGCTCTGGGCGGCGATCACGTCGTTCTGCGCCGACTGGTAGTCCTTCAGCGCCACCGCATGGGCCTGGAACAGCTCCTGCTGGCGCGCCGCGATGGTCTGATCGAGCTTCAGCAGCGCCTGCTGTTTCTGCAGGTTGTTCAGCGCCGCCTGATAATCGTTCTGCGCCTGGACCATATCGGTGGCCTCAAGCGTCAGGAGCACGTCGCCGGCCTTCACGTCGTCGCCCGCCCGGACCAGAACCTTGGTCACCCGGCCCGCGTAGGGCGAGACCACCGGCACGTTGTCGTCGTCGTTGAGGGCGATGCGCCCCTCGGCCGATCCCTCCGGCCGGAACACCTGCGTGGCGACCGGCAGGATCTCGAAGGCGGCGCGCTGCTCCTTGGTGGGCCGGAAGATCCGTTCGACTGGGCCGGCCTTCTGCATGTCGAGGCCCGGATCGGGGTTGCTCGGCGCGAACAGCCCGGTCAGCGAGGCGACGAGCCCGGACGCGGCCTCGCGGGCGCGGTCCGGGAAGGCGAAGGCCAAGCCGGCCGCAGTTCCGACGAGCACCAGCGCGACCACGAGGGCCGGCCACCGGCGCCTGGGCGCGGTGATGGCCTCGTCCTGTTCCAGCGGGTTTCGGGCGTCCATGGGATGATCTTCAGGAACCGGGCTGACCGACGAAGACACGCGCCGCGTCGGGACGCCGCTCACATCAATGCGACCGCAGGTGCTTTTCTATGGCAGAGCGTGCGGAACATTCCGCGTGACGCGATCTGCCTAGAGCAAAGCTTCTCCGACTCGCAATCGACCGGCAGCCCCGGTCGCGAAACCGTGTGGCCCCGTCTTCCTTTGACGGAATCTGTTACAATATGACAACGGTCGCGGGCGTGCCTCGCCTGACACGGCCTGCCCGATCCTCTCCGCCACGAAGAACCCGTCATGACCGATACGAGCGCCGCCTCTGCCCAAGGGGCATCACTTGCTGGATCGACCGCCGGCAAGATCCCCGTGACCGTGCTGACCGGCTACCTCGGCGCCGGCAAGACCACGCTCCTCAACCGGATCCTCACCGAGAACCACGGCAAGCGCTACGCCGTGATCGTCAACGAGTTCGGCGAGATCGGCATCGACAACGATCTCGTCGTCGGCGCCGACGAGGAAGTGTTCGAGATGAACAACGGGTGCGTCTGCTGCACGGTACGCGGCGACCTGATCCGCATCATGGACGGGCTGGTGAAGCGCCGCGGCAAGTTCGACGCGATCATCGTCGAGACCACCGGCCTCGCCGACCCGGCGCCCGTGGCCCAGACCTTCTTCGTCGACCAGGACGTGGGCGAGGCCGCCCGCCTCGACGCGGTGGTGACGGTGGCCGACGCCAAGTGGCTCTCCGCCCGCCTGAAAGACGCTCCCGAGGCGAAGAACCAGATCGCCTTCGCGGACGTGATCCTGCTCAACAAGAGCGACCTCGTGGCGCCGGCCGACCTCGACCGGGTCGAGGCCGAGATCCGCACCATCAACCCGCTGGCCAAGCTCCACCGCACCCAGAACTGCGCGGTACCCCTCGAGGCCGTGCTGGAGCGCAACGCCTTCGACCTCGACCGCATCCTCGACGTCGAGCCCGACTTCCTGGAGGAGGGGCACCACCACCATCACGATTCGGACATCCGCTCGATCTCGGCGCGGATCGAGGGAGAAGTCGATCCCGAGAAGTTCATGCCGTGGATCTCGAACCTGACCCAGGTCCAGGGCCCCGACATCCTGCGCTGCAAGGGGATCGTGGCCTTCCCGAACGAGCCGAAGCGCTTCGTCTTCCAGGGCGTGCACATGATCCTCGACGGGGACGTTCAGGGCGACTGGAAGCCGGATGAGGAGAGGGTCTCCCGGGTGGTGTTCATCGGCCGAAACCTCGACGAGGCGGCGATCCGGGAGGGTTTCGAGAGCTGCCGGGTGTGAGGCGTGGAGGGGCAGGGCGCGGCTCTCCCGCCCCTCCCTGCGGGGGCGAAGGACCTGCGTAGCAAGCCGGGGGAGCCACGGTGCAGGACAGGGCTCTGCCCTGCGTTGAAGGCTCCGCTTCTGCCTGGACCCGGGTTCCCGTCTCCCGACCCCTGCTGGCGCCGAGGGCGCCCATCGGGTCACCCGCGCACGCGGGGGAGGGCGACGCGTGAGGGCTCGGGGATGCTAACGTCGCAATCGAAGAGGCTCCCGGTTCGCCCCCGAAGTCGATTCTCAACCATTCCCGGTCAGTCTAGCGGCTGCGGGCCCGCGTCTCCGGCCTGCGGAGCCCGCGTATCATGGCCCATACCGCAGCGCCCGGAATCCCGGTTCCCTCCGGGCTGACGGATGGAATCCCGCGCGGCATCCCGCTCCTCGCGGCCGTCCAGGGCCTGGCGAAGGTGCTGTTCGCGGCCTTTATCTTCTTCGCCTGCTTCGCGTTCTCCGAGACGTCGCCCTACGACGCGGTGGCGCTGCCGACGATCCTGCTGTGGCTCTGCCTCGGAGTGCGGCTGCACCGCGGGATGGTGCCGCTGCTCGCGCTCCTGCTCGTCTACCTGGCGGCGATCGTCATGGGGCTGCTCCCGTACCTGAACGAGGACTTCCCGGTCACCTGGACGGTCCAGCTGATCTACCTCGCGGTCACCTGCATCTTCTTCGCCATGTTCTTCGCGGACGACACGCACGCCCGGATGGAACTGGCGCTGAAGGCCTACACGGCGAGCTGCGTGTTCTCGGCCGCGCTCGGCATCGTCGGCTACCTGCAGTGGCTCGGGATCGAGGACCTCTTCTACAAGTACGACCGGGCCTCCGGCACCTTCCAGGATCCGAACGTGTTCGGCTCGTTCCTGACGCTCGGCGCCCTCTACCTGATGCACGGCCTGCTCACCGGCACCGCGCGGCGGCCCCTGGCGGCGCTCGTCGGCCTGCTGATCATCGTGGCGGGCATCTTCCTGTCGTTCTCGCGGGGCTCCTGGGCGGGGAGCGTCGTCGCGGTGCTGCTGATGGTGGGGTCGGTCTACGCGGGCAGCACCTCGCTGCGCCTGCGCCGCCGGATCGTGCTCCTGACCGTCGCGACCCTCGTGCTCGGCACGGTCGCGGTGATCGCCCTGCTCTCGGTCGACCACGTGCGCAAGATGTTCGAGATCCGTGCGTCCCTGGCGCAGGACTACGACCAGGGCGAGACCGGCCGCTTCGGCAATCAGCTGCGCGGCCTCGCGATGCTGCTGGAGCGCCCGTTCGGGATGGGGCCGATGCACTGGCGCCTGGTCTTTGGGCTGGAGCCGCACAATTCCTACATCGGCTCCTTCGCCAACGGCGGCTGGCTCGGCGGCGCGGTGTTCATCGGCCTCGTGCTGACCACGGGCGTCGTCGGCTTCCGGCTGCTGGCGCGACCGTCGCCGGTCCGGGCGCACGCGCAGATCGTGTGGCCGGCGCTGCTGATGTTCTTCCTGCAGGCCTTCCAGATCGACATCGAGAAGTGGCGTCACGTCTACATGATGCTCGGCATGGTCTGGGCTCTGGAGGCGGCGCGGCTGCGCGCGCCGCCGCCGCAGGTCGGTGACGCTTGAAACCCGGGCCCAGCCGCGCCATCGCTCCCCCGCCGCGGAGGCGAACACCGCTCGGCGCATGCCCACCCGGAGACGGATCGTGACGAGACAGCCGGATAGGGAGGGGGACCGGCTCGCCGCTCTCAACGCCGTGGGCATCCTCGGGACGGCGCCCGAGCCGCATTTCGACGCGGTCTGCCGCACCGCCCGCCGCTTGTTCGGCGTGCGCAGCGCCCTGGTCGCTTTCATCGACGACACCGAGCTGTGGCCCAAGACCCCCTGCATCGACGTGCCGGGGGCGATCCCGCGCGAGAACGGCATCTGCCATCACACCATCCGCAGCGACGCCCTTCTGGTCGTCTCCGACGCCCGGACCGACCCGCGCTTCCGCGGCCTGCCGGGGGTCACCGCCGAGAACGGCTTCCGCTTCTACGCGGGCCTGCCGCTCAGCCTGCGGCCCGGGCTGCGGATCGGCACCTTCTGCCTGATCGATCCGGAGCCCCGCGCCGGGCTCTCGGAGGCCGAAGTGGCCGCCTTCCGCGATCTCGCCGAGGTCGTCCTTGCCCACCTTCGGCTCACCGAGGCCAACGCGCGCCGGGATCGCGAGATCGCACAGGCGACGATCCGCGAGGCCCTGATCCGCGAGCAGCACCGCGAGATCAACGCCCGCGCGAAGGCCCAGGAGGCGGCCAACCACCAGCTGACCATGGCCGAGCAGCTCGCTCATATCGGCAACTGGCGCGTGGAGCTCTCCGACGGCCAGCCGGTGTGGTCGGCCAGCCTCTACGCCATCGCGGGCCGCGACCCGCGGTCGCCGCCGCCCTGCCTCGCGGATTTCGCGCTGATCTACCATCCCGACGACCGGGCCCGCCTGGAAGCGATCGTCGCCGATGCCGTCGCCCGCCGCGCCAGCTTCGACTTCGAGGCGCGGCTCCTGCGGCCCGACGGCGCCATCCGCGACGTGGTCGTCCGGGGCCTGTGCCGGGGGGAGGGCGCGGCGGCCGGCCTCGTCGGCGTGCTCATCGACGTCACCGAGCGGCGGCGCGCCGAGGACGAGGTGCGCCGGAGCGAGCTGCGCTACCGGGGCCTGGCCGAGACGCTGCCGCTCCTGGTCTGGACCATGCGGGTCGGCGACGGGCGGGCGACCTACGCCAACGCGCAGTTCCACGCCTATTACGGGGCGCTCGGACCGGAGCGGGCCGAACGCCTCGCCCGCAACCATCCGGAGGATGCCGCCGCCATGGAGGCGGCCTGGAACCGCGCGGTCGAGACCGGCACGGGCTTCAGCGGCCAGTGGCGGATCCGGCGCCACGACGGCGTCTTCCGGTGGCACAAGATCTCGCTGATTCCGATCCGCCTCGATGCCGCGGACGGCGCCGTGGCGGAGTGGCTCGGCACCGCCCTCGACGTGGACGACATCGTGACCGCGCGCCTCGCCGTCGAGGAAGCCCGCGGATTGTTGGGGATCGCCCTGGACGCCGCGGAGGCCGGCACCTGGGATTGGGACATGCGCACCGGACTCGCCACGCTCAGCCCGGAGAGCGCGCGCATGCACGGGTTGCCGGAATCCGACGCACCCCGCGCCGTCACCGCCGCCGAGTGGACGGCACTCCTGCATCCCGACGACGTCTCGGACGTCTGGAACGAGATCCGGCGCGCGGTCGAGACCTCCACGCCCTACACGGCGGAGTTCCGCGTGGGCGGCCGCTGGCTGTACGCTCGCGGCCGCACGCTCTCCGGCGCCGAGGGTCAGCCGCAGAGCATGGTCGGCCTCCACCTCGACATCACCGAGCGCAAGTCGGCCGAAGCGGCTCTGCGGGCCGCCACCTTCGACGCGGAGGCGGCCCGCGCCGAGGCGGAGCGGGCGAGCGAGGCCAAGAGCGAGTTCCTGGCCGCGATGAGTCACGAGATCCGCACGCCCTTGAACGGCATCCTGGGCTACGCCGACCTGCTCCTCGAGGAGGGCGCGATCCAGAACGAGGATCGGCGACGCCTGGAACTGATCCAGAGCTCCGGGGCGGCCCTGCTCACCGTCGTCAACGACATCCTCGATTTCTCGAAGATCGAGGCCGGCGAACTGGTCCTCGATCCGGTGTCGTTTCCGCTGGTCTCCACGGTGGACGCCACGGTGTCGATCGTCCGGGGGAGCGCACTCCGGAGCGGCCTCACCATCGGGGCCCGGATCGATCCGGCGCTCCCGAACTTCGTGGTCGGCGATGCCAGCCGGTTGCGGCAGGTCCTGCTCAACCTGCTGAACAACGCCGTGAAGTTCACCTCCGAGGGCTCCGTCACGGTGATCGTGGAGCGGGAGGGCCAGGGCATCGCCCCCGACGGCAACCCGGGTGACATCGTGCGCTTCGCCGTGACCGATACCGGCATCGGCATCGCGCCGACGCAGCAGGACCGCCTGTTCAAGCGCTTCAGCCAAGTGGACGGCTCCATCAGCCGGCGCTTCGGCGGTACCGGGCTCGGGCTGGCCATATCGCGGCACCTCGTGACCCTGATGGGCGGCGAGATCGGCGTGGAGAGCCGCGAGGGCGAGGGATCAACCTTCTGGTTCCGCCTCGTCCTCCCGCGGAGCGCCGAGACCGTCGGCACGCACGGCGCCCCGGTGGAGGAGACCGGCACGGCGCCGCTGCGGTCGCCGGCGCCGGCGTCCGGTCCTGAGCCCGCTCCCGCGCCGCGACTCCGCTTGCTGCTCGTGGAGGATGTGCCGCTCAACCAGGAACTCGCCTGCGCGGTGCTGGAATCGCAGGGCTACGCGGTGGACGTGGCGGGCGACGGCGCCGAGGCGATCACGGCGGTCGGAACATCCGTGGCTTCGGGCCGCGCCTACGACCTCGTGCTGATGGACGTGCAGATGCCCCGCGTCGACGGCCTGACGGCCACCCGCCGCATCCGCGCCCTGGCGCCCCCGGCCTGCGACATCCCGATCGTCGCCATGACCGCCAACGTCCTCCCGGCGCAGATCGAGGAGCTGCGCGAGGCCGGGATGGACGATCATGTCGGCAAGCCGTTCCGCCGGGCCGACCTGTTCGCCACGATCAGCCGCTGGACCGCCCCCGGGGCACGTCGTCCGACGCGAGCGGAGGAAGCCTGCCGCGTCCCGGAGGTTGATTCCGCCGTCCTCGACGCCGCCGTGCTTACCGAGATGAGGGCGAGCTTCGGCGCGGACCGGGTGGCCGCACTCCTCGATCTCCTGGCCAACGAGCTGTCGGAGCGGTTCCGTCCGACGGAGACCGACCGGCTTCAGATCGCCCACGACGCCCACGCCCTGGTGGCGGCCGCCGGGCTCCTCGGCTTCGTCGGGCTGTCGAGCCTGTGCCGGGAGGTCGAGGCCGCCGCCCATGCAGGCGCCGACCTGATGCCGCTGATCCGGCGCCTGGAGGTGCAACGGGCGACGGCCCTGCGGGCGATCCGGCAGTTACGGGCGGCCTGAGCGGCGCCTCGACGGGATGGTCCGGAACCCGGCGCGTGCGCCGGGTTCCGGTGCTTCGATCCCCCCGCGGCGCCGAAGCGAGGCGGAGGACGCCCTCAAGGGGGGCGCCGCCCTTTAGGAGAGCGGGGACGAACGGAGCAGCCCGATCAGACCGGTTCCTCGGAATCCTCCGGTAGCGGATCCACCGTCCAGGTCGTGGCGAAGGCGGCGAGTTCCCGGGCGTCCGCGAAGGCCGCCACAGTCACCTCGCGCTCGGCCGGCACCGCCCCCGGATAGGGGGCGAGCTGGATCCGCACGCGGGCGACGCGGCCGCCAGGAGCGTTCTGCGCAATCCAGGCCTGTGCGTCCGGCGTGAGCCGCTCCGGACCGTCGAGGGCGCGGGAATCACCCCGCAGCACGATGACGTAGCTGCCCAGGCTGAGATCCGCCTCCTGCACGGCTTTGACGATGTCGATCACGGGTTTTCCGCGAAGTCGTTGATCTGCACCTGGGCCTGCGCCTGGGTGAAGTTCGGGATGTCGGCGAAGATCTCCTCGCCGTGGGCGGCCACGGCCTTCTTGAAGGCGTCCACCGATTCGAAGGTCAGCAGCGCCATCACCTGGAACGGAGCGGCTCCGCCGTCCGGGGTGCCGGTGCCCTTGATCACCTTCGCGTCGTGCAGGCCCAGCGAGGACCAGCGCTCCCGCACCAGCGGCATGTGGTGGCCGAGATAGTAGCCCATGTCGAAGCTCGGGCCGGCGGGGTACATCACGCTTACCAGGATCATGTGATCTCCTTCATGTGGGTCGCCCGGGCGCCCGCGATCGCAGCGCGCCGTGAGAGCTAGTGCAGCTTCACCCGCGGCTCGGTGCGGCGGGTGAGCGCGCGCGCCAGGGTGTCGAGCGCCGTCTTGGCGGTCCCGTGCAGCGCCTGCTCGTGCATCTTGTAGAGCGAGCGGTACATCATCCGGGCGAACAGGCCGGCGATCAGCATGTTCTTGCCGCGCACGAAGCCCATCAGGCTGCCCACGGTCGAGTACTCGCCGAGCGACACCAGCGAACCGAAATCCTTGTACTTGAAGGCTTTCAGCGGCTTGCCGTCGATCTTGGCCTGGATCTGGCCGATGAGATGGCTGGCCTGCTGGTGGGCGGCCTGGGCGCGCGGCGGCACCGGGGTGTCGGATCCCGCCTCGACCAAGTAGGCGCAGTCGCCGAGCGCGAAGATGTCGGGGTCGCGGGTGGTCTGCAGGGTCGGGGTGACCACGAGCTGGTTGGTCCGGGTGGTCTCCAGACCGCCGATGCCCTGCAGGAACGGCGGCGCCTTCACGCCGGCCGCCCAGACGACCAGCTCCGACGGGACGAATGTGCCGTCAGCGAGCTGGACGCCGTCGGCGCGGACCTCGGTCACCCGTGCCTTCACGCGCACGTCGACGCCGATCTTGTTGAGGAGCTGCATCACCTCGGACGAGAGGCGCTGCGGCACCGCCGGCAGGATCCGGTCGGCCGCTTCCACGAGGGTGATGCGGATATCCTTGCCCGGGTCGATCCTGTCGAGGCCGGTGGAGACGACGTGGCGCAGGGTCCGGTGCAATTCGGCGGCGAGCTCGGTGCCGGTGGCGCCGGCACCGATCACCGTGACGTGAAGCTGGCCAGGCCGGACCGGTCCGTCCTGGGTATGGGCCCGCAGGGAGGCGTTCACGAGGCGCTGGTGGAAGCGCACCGCCTGGTCCTGGGTATCGAGGGCGATGGCGTGCTCGGCGACGCCCGGCGTGCCGAAATCGTTGGTTGTGGAGCCCACCGCCATCACCAGGGTGTCGTAGGGGACGGAGCGCTCGGGCGTGACCTCGCGCCCCTCGGCGTCGTGGCTCGCCGCGAGCTGGATGGTGCGCCCCTCCCGGTCGAGTCCGGTCATCCGCCCGATCCGGTAGCGGAAGCCGTGGGTGTGGGCGTGGTGCAGGTAATCCACCGCGTGATGGCCGACGTCGAGGCTGCCGGCCGCGACCTCGTGGAGCAGGGGCTTCCAGATGTGGGTGCGCGCGCGGTCGACCAGCGTGACGTGCGCACGCTTACCGCGGCCGAGCTTGTCTCCGAGCTTCGTCACCAACTGGAGCCCGGCGGCGCCGCCACCGACCACGACGACGCGATGCAGGCCGGACTCGTTCTCGACGGGTACCATCGACACTCTTTCTGCCCCCGAACCGGGATTGAAACGCCGGCCTGCTTACACACACCGGGTGTCCGATTGCCACATCTGCCTGCCGGGGGCACCCGCTACCAGAAGGCGCGGGCCCGGCGCGACAAAGCGATCAGACGCCCGGGGCGCCGGGCTGACGCAACGGGTGTGCCTCGGCGACCTCGGGCAGGGCGAGGCAGGCTTCGGCGATCCGCGCCACATGGGGGTAGGGTGCCGTATCGATTCCGAAGATGCCGGTGCCGACCCAGAGGCTGACAAGGCAGAGGTCGGCGTGGCTCACCGCATCCCCCTGGCAGAACCGGCCGGTCCCCGGTTCCGTGCCGAGCCGCGTCTCCAGGGTCTTGAGCCCGGTCTCGAAGGCGTTGCGCAGGAAGTCCAGCATCCGCTCCCGGGGCAGGCCGTACTGCTCCATCAGGAAGGTGCGCACCCGGGGGACGTAGAGGGGATGGGTGTCGCAGGCGACCACCTGCGCCAGGGAACGCGCCCGCGCCCGGGCCCGGGGCTCCTCGGGCAGGAGACGCACGCCGCCCCTCGTCTCTTCCAGATAGTCGAGGATGGCGAGCGATTGGGTGAGCGGCGGCCCGTCGCCGTCGAACAGCGCCGGCACCGCGCCCTGCGGATTGATCTTGCGAAACTCCGGCTCGTGCTGGTCGCCCGCGTCGAGGTCGATGAAGGTCTCCTCGAAGGCGATGCCCTTCAGCTTCAAGGCGATCCGCACCCGGAAGGCCGCGGCCGAGCGCCAGTTGCCGTACATGTGCATGGGGGAAGGGTCTCCGGCGAGGTCGGGGGAGCACAGCCGAGTTTGCGTCGCGCCGCAAGGGGCGGGGCCTCGGAGGCGCCCGTGGGGGCGACAACCGGAACCGGCCGGCCCATATCGAGGCCGTGACCCGGAGACCCCGAACGATGGCCGACCAGACCGCCCCGCGCAGCTTCATTCCCCTCAACATCGCGGTCCTCACCGTGTCGGATACCCGCCGCCCGGAGGACGACCGTTCGGGGGACACGCTGAGCCAGCGCCTCATCGAGGCGGGGCACCGTCTCTCGGGCCGGGCGATCGTGCCGGACGAGATCCCGGCGATCCGCGGTCAGGTGGATGCGTGGCTGCGTGACCCGGACGTCGATGTCGTGATCACCACCGGCGGCACGGGCTTCACCGGCCGTGACGTGACGCCGGAGGCACTGGAGCCGCTGTTCGAGAAGCGCATGGACGGGTTCTCGGCCGTCTTCCATCGGATCTCGTACGACAAGATCGGCACCTCGACGCTGCAATCCCGCGCCACCGCGGGGGTGGCGCGGGCGACCTACGTGTTCGTGCTGCCGGGCTCCCCCGGGGCCTGCCGGGACGCCTGGGACGGCATCCTGGCCCAGCAACTCGACTACAGGCACCGGCCCTGCAACTTCGTGGAGATCATGCCGCGGCTCGACGAGCACCTGCGGCGCGGGGCGAGCGTGTCGGTGTGAAGGATCGCGACGCCGTCACTCCCAGATCGTCGCGGTAGAGCCGCACCCGATACGGCCGGGGACTTCGCGCATCGAACGGCGCTACGCCGCATTCCCCTCCTTGCGGCGCAGCACCGAGTGCTTGCGGCCGTAGAAGAAGTACACGGCCAGCCCGACCGCCATCCAGATCACCAGCCGCAGCCACGTATCGAGGGGCAGGCCGATCATCAGCAGCAGGCAGAGCAGAATGCCGAGAATCGGCACCACCGGCACGGCGGGGACGCGGAACGGGCGCTTCATGTGACGGTCGGTGCGGCGCAGGTAGATCACCGAGCCGCAGACCAGGATGAAGGCGGCCAGGGTCCCGATGCTGACCATCTCGCCCAGGATGTTGATCGGCACCAGGGCCGCCACGAGGGCGACCAGCGCCCCGATGAGCGCTTGGCTGCGGTAGGGCGTCTGGTAGGTCGGGTGGACCTGCGAGAACATCTTCGGCAGCAGGCCGTCACTCGCCATGGTGAAGAAGATCCGGCTCTGTCCGTAGAGCAGCACGAGGATCACCGTCGTCAGGCCGGTGAGCGCGCCGAGCTTGATCGCGATCGAGAACCAGCCGATGCCGATCGCGTCGACGCCCTTGGCGATCGGATCGGGCACGTTCAGGTCCTTGTAGGGGACGAGGCCGGTGAGAACGGCGGCCACCAGCACGTACAGGATCGTGCAGACGGCGAGCGAGCCCAGGATGCCGATCGGCATGTCCTTCTGGGGGCGGCGCGCTTCCTGGGCCGCGGTCGAGACCGCGTCGAAGCCGATGAAGGCGAAGAACACCACGCCGGCGCCGCGCAGGATGCCGCTGTAGCCGAATTCTCCGAACGTTCCGTGGTTGTCGGGGATCAGCGGGTGCCAGTTCGCCGAGTCGACATGGCCCCAGCCCAGCGCGATGAAGGCCACCACCACGGTGAGCTTCACCGCCACCATGATGTTGTTGAAGCGCGCCGATTCCTTGGTGCCGCGCATCAGCAGCATCGTGATCAGGGCCACGATCAGCACCGCCGGCAGGTTGAACAGGGCGGTGCCCCCACCGTCGATCGGCGTGCCGGGCGCGTGGGCGAACTGAGCCGGGATCACGATCCCGACGTCCTTCAGGATGCTGGTGACGTAGCCGGACCAGCCCACCGCCACCGTGGCCGCGCCCATGGCGTATTCGAGGATCAGGTCCCAGCCGATCAGCCACGCGAAGAACTCACCGAGGGTCGCGTAGGTGTAGGTGTAGCTCGATCCCGCCACCGGGATCAGCGCCGCCATCTCGGAGTAGCACAGGCCCACGAAGGCGCAGGCGATGCCGCCGAGCACGAAGGACAGCATGATCCCCGGCCCGGCATATTGCGCCGCCGCCGTGCCGGTGAGGACGAAGATGCCGGCGCCGATGATCGCGCCGACCCCCATGGCGGTGATCGAGAGGGCGCCCAACGTTTTCGAGAGCTGCTGCTCGCCCTCGCCGCTCTCAAGGATGTCGTCGACCGACTTCCGACCCATCAGGCCTGACGAATCCATTGGGCAATCCTTCCAGGCTGGGATCAGGTCAGCGTCCGCTCGCAGGCGAGAAGACGGCAAATCTTCCTCCCTGAACGGGGTGTTGTAGAGGAGGAATGTCCGACAACAACGAGCGACACGGATAGATTCTGCCGATCAGGCCCGGTCGATCCGCGCGATCAGCGGCCTGATCCTGAGGCGAGGCGCGAAGGCGTTCCCGGCCCGCAGCGCCGCCCGCCGCACGACGTCTCCAGCCCGGGCCTGCCGGGCACCGGCCAGGACCTCGATCCCACCGACGAGGCGGCGGCGCCAGCCGGCGGCCGGTCGGTGCAGGCGTCCGAGGCCGATCTCCGGGCGGGCGGTCCCGACGAAGCGGTCGAGGGTGCGGATCCAGCCCTCGCCGAGGACGTCGCCAGCTTCCAGGCAGAGGACCCAGTCCCGGCGGGCCGCGGCCGCACCCGCCGCGTAGGGATTGCCGTCCCGATGAAGGACGAGGGTGGCGCCGGTGGCCTCCGCCACGGCCGTGACCGCCTCGCTCTCCCGGCCCGTCACGATCACGGCGTCGCCGATCAGGCCGCCGGCCACGCCGGAGACGAGCACGCTGAGCGTGTCGGCCAGACGATCGATCGCGTCCGGATCGGCCGGGTCGGCCAGATAGGTCACCGCGGAGAGCATGAGCGCGCATAGACGATTTTGCGCGGCCGTAAACCGTTGATCCGTCTCCGGAAGGCGCTGGTGTGACCGAGGAGCGCGCTCAGACGTGGATTGCCTCAAAAAAGAGCGTCGCATGCGCTCTGCGTTCGCTCTATGTTCCCGTCGGGGGACAGGAGCGACTCGTCATGGTGCGGCCAGGGGACGGATCGAGACCCGACGCCTCGGCGCGGCTCGGCACCAGTACACCACCGGCGGGCGCGCGGCGCGGACGCGGGGCGACCGCCAACCCGGCCGGCCGCTTCGAGGCGGCCGAGCGGGAGGCGTTCCACGATTCCACCTGGGAATCCGATGAACCGCTCGCCTTGCGCACGCAGGTCACCCCGGAACGATCCGCCCGGATCATCGCCCGCAACACCTCGCCGGACATCCCGTTCGACCGCTCGATCAACCCCTATCGCGGCTGCGAGCACGGCTGCATCTACTGCTATGCCCGCCCGACCCATGCGTGGCTCGGCCTGTCGCCGGGGCTCGATTTCGAGTCGCGGATCGTCGC
Organism: Methylobacterium sp. E-046; assembly: GCF_022829625.1. Classification (NCBI taxonomy): domain Bacteria; kingdom Pseudomonadati; phylum Pseudomonadota; class Alphaproteobacteria; order Hyphomicrobiales; family Methylobacteriaceae; genus Methylobacterium; species Methylobacterium sp. E-046. Next base: position 75,775 of record NZ_JAKSYP010000172.1, read on the forward strand.
CAAGCCCGACGCGCCCCGGCTCCTCGCCCGCGAACTCGCGGCGCCGAGCTATCGTGCGGAGACGATCGCCCTCGGCACCGCCACCGACCCCTATCAGCCGGCCGAGCGCGAGCATCGCATCACCCGCGGCGTGCTCGAGGTGCTGCGGGAGGCGCGCCATCCCGTCGGGATCACCACCAAGTCCGACCTCGTGCTGCGCGACCTCGACATCCTCGCCGAGATGGCCGCGCGGAACCTCGTGCTCGTCGCGCTCTCGCTTCCGACCCTGGATCCGGACCTTGCCCGGCGACTCGATCCCCGCGCGCCGCGGCCGGAGAAGCGGCTCGCCGCGATGCGTCGCCTCAGCGAGGCGGGCGTGCCCGTGATGGTCAACATCTCGCCGATCATCCCGGGTCTGACCGACCACGAGATCGAGACGATCCTGAGCCGCGCCCGGGAGAGCGGCGCGGGCCGGATCGGTCACGCGCTGCTGCGGCTGCCGGGCGAGGTCGCCGACCTCATGGCCGACTGGTTCTCCGAGCATTATCCCGAGCGGAAGGACCGTGCCTTCGGGCTCCTGACGCAGGCGCGCGGCGGCCGCGAGAACGATCCCCGCTTCGGTCACCGCTTCCGCGGGGAGGGCCCCTACGCGGCGATGATCGGCCAGCGGGTCAGGCTCGCCGGCACCCGCCTCGGCTTCGCCTTCGGGCGGATGGAGCTGGACCGGACTGCGTTCCGCAGGCCGGGGGCGCAGCTGACGCTGCTCTGATCCGCCGGCTCCAGGTCCCCCGCGAGTCGTTCGGGGCGGGCTCTAAGGCCCGAACCCCCGGGTGAAGCTGAGCCGGTGATGCGGGCTGCGGCCCAGCTTCATCAGGCCGGCCCGGTGAACCGCCGTCCCGTAGCCGACATTGCGCTCCCAGCCGTAGCCGGGATGACGCGCAGCCAAGCACCGCATCAGGTCGTCGCGAAACACCTTGGCGACGATCGAGGCGGCGGCGATCTGCGGCACCAGCCGGTCGCCCCCGACCACCGCGCGGCCCGACAGGCCGGGCAGGGCATCCCGCCCATCCACCAGCACCGGGGCCGTGATCCCCAGGCGGGCGACCGCGCGCCCCATGGCGTCCAGCGTCGCGGCGCGGATGTTGATCCGGTCGATCAGCGCCCGGGATCCCGCCGCCACGGCGACGCGCCCATGGGCGCGGATCAGTGGTGCCAGCCGCATGCGGACCGGCTCGGGCACCCGCTTGCTGTCGTCGAGGGTGCCGAGCAGGTCCGGCGGGATCGCCGCGGGGTCGAACCAGACCGCGGCCACCACCACCGGCCCGCAGAGCGCGCCGCGGCCGACCTCGTCGCAGCCGATCACCGCGGGGTAATCGGTCGCGCGAGCCGGGTCGAACGGCAGGGTCGTGGCGGCTGGCTTCCGGACGGGCGGCATACTCCCTCCTGCCACCCCGCGCGGGCGCCGTCACCGGTCAGGCCGCGTCCCGGTCTTCCCGCTCGCCGCGATGCGCCGCGATGATGTTGCCGAAGAACTGCCGCGCGCTCACGTCCCAGCCGCAGCGCAGGGCTTCGGCGCGGCACTCGGTCCGCGACAGGGCGAGGGCGGCCAGCGCCGCGGCCCGCAGGTCGCGATCGAGGCAGCCCACCCGGGTGCCGCCGACCACGTCGTTGGGCCCGGGCACCGGGAAGGCCGCCACCGGCAGGCCGCTGGCCAGGGCCTCCAGGAGCACGATGCCGAACGTGTCGGTGAGGCTCGGGAACACGAAGACGTCGCAGGCGGCGTAGAGGGCCGAGAGGGCGGGTCCGGTGCGGGTGCCGAGGAACCGGGCTCCGGGCGCGAGGGCCTGCAGCCGTGCCCGGTCCGGTCCGTCACCGACCATGACCTTCGTGCCGGGCAGGTCGAGGCTGAGGAAGGCCGCGACGTTCTTCTCCACCGCCAGCCGCCCGACATACAGGAAGAGCGGCCGCGGCAGAGCGGCGAGCTCCGCCGGCACCGGAGCCCCGGGATCGGCGGGCCGGAACCGGCCAGTGTCGACCCCGCGGGTCCAGCGCATCAGCCGGGGGAAGCCTCGGGCGGAGAGTTCGTCCTGGAGCGAGGCCGTGCTGACCATCGTGCCCCGGGCGGCGCTGTGGAAGCGGCGCAGGTAGGCATAGGACCACGCCTCCGGCACCGGCGCGCGGGCGGCCAGGTACTCGGGAAACCGCGTGTGGTAGCTCGTGGTGAAGGGCAGGCCGTGGGCGAGGCAGTGGCGCCGGGCGGCCAGACCCACCGGGCCCTCGGTGGCGATGTGGACGTGGCTCGGCCGTTCCGCTCTCCAGCGCGCCGCCACCCGCTCCCGGCCGGCATACGCCAAGCGGATCTCGGGGTAGCCGGGCAGGGGCAGCGAGCGGAAGTCCGCCACCGTGAGCAGCGCCGTCTCGAAGCCGTGCTCGGGCGCGCGGCGGACCATCTGTTCCAGGGATCGCACCACGCCGTTGACCTGGGGGTGGTACGCGTCGCTGGCGATGAGGAGCTTCACGCCGGCCCCCTCACGCCACCGCGCGCCGGCCCGGCAGCGCCTGCGGCTCCGCCTCGGCCGCGCGGGCCCGCAGGACACTCGGGTAGTGCAGCACCTCGAGGCGGCCGTCGTAATGCTCCACCAACCCGGTGCAGGATTCCACCCAATCGCCGGTGTTGAGGTAGCGCAGGTCGCCGATCGACCGGTCGGCCGCGTGGTGGATATGCCCGCAGATCACGCCGTCGGCGCCCTGGCGGCGGGCTTCCTCGGCCAGGATCGTCTCGAACCGGCCGATGAAGCTGACGGCGTTCTTCACCCGCAGCTTCGCCCAGGCGGAGAGCGAACAGTAGGACAGCCCGAGCCGGCGCCGCGCCCGGTTGATGACCGTGTTGAGGGTCAGCGCCAGCGTGTAGGCGCCGTCGCCCAGATGGGCGAGCCAGGGCGAATGGCGCACCACCATGTCGAACTGGTCGCCGTGGATCACGAGGTAGCGGCGCCCGTCCGCAGCCTGGTGGATCGCGGTCTCGGCGAGTTCAATGCCGCCGAAGCTCGTGCCCACGTAGTCGCGCAGGAACTCGTCGTGGTTGCCGGGCAGGTAGACGATCCGCGCGCCCTTGCGGACCTTGCGCAGGAGCTTCTGGACGACGTCGTTGTGATCCTGCGGCCAGTACCAGCCGGAACGCAGCTGCCAGCCGTCCACGATGTCGCCGACGAGGTAGATTGTGTCGGCGTCGTAATCCCTCAGGAACGAGAGCAGCAGGCCGGCCTGGCAGCCACGCGTGCCGAGATGCAGATCGGACAGGAACAGAGTCCGCACGCGGACCGGCATCTCCTCAACCTCGGCCACGGCATCCTCTCCCGGCGGCTGTACGGTGCCGGAAGCCTGTGCGCGATCATGTCTCAGTTTGATGACGCGCGCTGCGCGTCCGGTCCGGATACACGTGCGTCGCCGCGACGGTTCTCAACCGGCGATCGCCATCGCTGCGCTGCACAAAAAATTTTTTTGCCAAGTTCCGGAAGTTTTTCCGGTTTTCCTTTCGAACTACGCCGCCTCATAATACCAGGAACTCACGGCTCGGCATGCGCTGGGTCGGGCGTACACAGGAAGGCGGCGAGGACGGCCCTGGGGCCGTTGAACGGGACGGCAATTCGGAGGCGACCGGTGCGCGGGGGCGTGCCGCGACGCGAGCGGCGCGAGGCCGCCTGCCGCTCCGTGACGCCCCCCGATCCACGGCACTGGAAGGCGTTCGAGGGTGCGCGGCGCGAGCCGCTTCCGCCGATGCCCGACCGACTCCCGACGACGCTTGGACAACCCGGCGCGAGCCAAGCCCGCGCACAGACGACTATTCGGAGGAAACATCATGGCCGCCACCCGTCGCCCCGGTCGCAACCACCTGTTCATCCCGGGCCCCACCAACATCCCGGACCGGGTGTTGCGCGCGATGCACGTGCCGTCCGAGGACCATCGCTCGCCGAGCTTCCCCGAGTTGGTGAAGCCCCTCTTCCAGGACGTGAAGATGGTGTTCGGCTCGACCAACGGGACGGTGATCCTGTTCCCGTCCTCGGGCACCGGCATCTGGGAGTCGGCCCTCTCCAACACCCTGTGCCGCGGCGACACGGTGCTGACCGCCCGCTACGGCCAGTTCAGCCACCTGTGGGTCGACATGGCCCAGCGCCTCGGCCTCGAGGTCATCGTGCAGGACGAGGAGTGGGGCACCGGCGCCGATCCCCAGAAGATCGAGGAGGCCCTGCGGGCCGACAAGGATCACAAGATCAAGGCCGTGATGGTCGTCCATAATGAGACCGCCACCGGCGTCACCAGCGACATCGGCGCGGTGCGCAAGGCGATGGACGCCGCCGGCCACCCGGCGCTGCTGTTCGTCGACGGCATCTCGTCGATCGGCTCGCTGCCGTTCAAGATGGACGAGTGGAAGGTCGACTGCGCCATCGCGGGCTCGCAGAAGGGCTTCATGCTGCCGGCCGGCCTCGGCCTGATCTGCATCAGCCCCAAGGCGCTCAAGGTCGCCGAGGGCGGCGCCGGACGCAACGACCGGCTCGGGCACGTCTACTTCGCCTGGAAGGACCAGCTCACCACCAACGCGACCGGCTACTTCCCCTACACGCCCGCTCTGCCGCTGCTCTACGGCCTGCGCGAGGCCCTTGAGATCGTGAAGGAGGAGGGGCTGGAGAACATCTACCACCGCCATCACGTGCTCGGCGAGGCGACCCGTCAGGCCGTCGCGGCCTGGGGCCTCAAGCCCTGCGCCAAGGAGCCGAAGTGGAACTCCGACACGGTCACGGCCATCCTGGTTCCGGAGGGCGTCGACGCCGTCAAGGTCATCAACCACGCCTACGCGCGCTACAACCTGTCCCTCGGCAGCGGCCTGTCCAAGGTTGCCGGCAAGGTGTTCCGGATCGGCCATATCGGCGACCTGAACGAGCTGTCGCTGCTCGGCGCCATCGCGGGTGCCGAGATGGCGCTCATCGACTGCGGCGTGAAGGTCACGCCGGGGTCGGGCGTCGCCGCCGCCTCCAGCTACCTGCGCGAGAATCCGCTTCACAAGGCGTGATCCGTTCGCGCCGCCGGGACGGGGCCGGGTTGCCGGTTCCGCCCCGGCGGACAAGTAAGAACAAGAATCCCGAGGAAACCGCCTTCGTCCGAGAGGGGATCTATGACAAAGAAGATCGTATTCCTGGATCGCGAGTCCCTCGACGCGACGGTCCGGCCGTTCAATTTCCCGCACGAATACGTCGAGCATGACTCGACCTGGACGCCGGAGGACACGGTCTCCCGCCTGAAGGGGGCCGAGATCGCGCTGATCAACAAGGTCCCGATGCGGGCCGAGACCCTGAAGCAGCTCCCCGACCTGAAGCTGATCGCGGTCGCGGCCACCGGCACCGACGTGGTCGACAAGGCCCAGGCCAAGGCGCAGGGCATCACGGTCGTCAACATCCGCAACTACGCGTTCAACACCGTGCCGGAGCACGTGGTCGGGCTGATGTTCGCCCTGCGCCGGGCGATCGTGCCGTACGCCAACTCGGTGCGGCGCGGCGACTGGGCGAAGTCCACGCAGTTCTGCTACTTCGACTATCCGATCTACGACATCGCCGGCTCGACGCTCGGCATCGTCGGCTACGGCGCGCTGGGCAAGTCCATCGCCAAGCGCGCCGAGGCGCTGGGCATGAAAGTCCTAGCCTTCGACGTCTTCCCGCAGGACGGGCTCGTCGACTTCGAGACGATCCTGACGCAGTCCGACGTGATCACCCTGCACGTGCCGCTGACCCCCGACACAAAGGGGATGATCGGCGCCGCCGAGCTCAAGAAGATGAAGAAGAGCGCCATCCTCATCAACACGGCCCGGGGCGGGCTCGTGGACGAGGCGGCCCTGCTCGCGGCGCTCAAGGACGGCACCATCGCGGGCGCCGGCTTCGACGTGGTGGCCCAGGAGCCGCCCAAGGACGGCAACATCCTGTGCGAGGCCGACCTGCCGAACCTGATCGTCACCCCGCACGTGGCCTGGGCGAGCAAGGAGGCGATGCAGATCCTGGCCGATCAGCTCGTCGACAACGTCGAGGCCTTCGTGGCCGGCAAGCCGCAGAACGTGGTCGAGAGCTGAAGCGCCATTCGCCCTCCCCTCTGCGAGGGCGGCCGACCCCTGCGTGAGCAGGGGCCGGGCGAGGGGAATCCGGCCTCCGAAGACGGACGCGCAGACGTGAAGGCCGGTGCCCGTTCTGCACCGTGGCTCCCCGCTCCTGGACCCGCTTCGCGCGCCGCCCTCTCCCGCAGGTGAGGGCGGGGGAGGCGCGGATCGGGTCCCCGCATTGGATATCTCCGCTTCCCTCAAGATCGGGAACGGATCGGAAGACACCACGACGGCGCTACGCAGGCGCCACGGAAAGGTCCGAAAAGAGATGACGAAGAAGCTGCTGTTCCTCTTCGATACCGATGCGGTGCCGAACGTGTTCGACACGGTGGTCGGCTACGACGGCGGTGCCGATCACATCACCGGATATGGCGGCGTGAACCCCGACAACGTCGGCGCGCTCGTGGACGGGACGATCTACACCCGCGGCGGCTCCGAGAAGAAGTCGACCGCGATCTTCGTCGGCGGCGGCAGCATGGCGGCCGGCGAGGCGCTGTTCACCGCGGTCAAGAAGCGCTTCTTCGGCCCGTTCCGCGTCTCGTGCATGCTCGATTCGAACGGCTCGAACACCACGGCGGCCGCCGGCGTGGCGCTGGTGGCGAAGGCCGCCGGCTCCCTCCAGGGCAAGAAGGCCGTCGTGCTGGCGGGCACCGGCCCGGTCGGCATGCGCTCGGCGGCGCTGCTCGCCGGCGAGGGCGCCGAGGTGACGATCGCGGGCCGCGCCCTCGACAAGACACAGGCCGCCGCGGACCAGATCAACAAGCGCTTCAAGGTCGAGGTGAAGGCCGCCGCGACCCCCGATGAGGCCTCGCGGGTCGCCCTCGTGAAGGGCACGAACCTGGTGTTCACCGCCGGCGCCATCGGCGTCGAGCTGTTGCCCGAGGCCGCCTGGGCGCAGGAATCGTCCATCGAGTTCGTCGCCGACTACAACGCCCAGCCCCCAACCGGCATCGGCGGCATCGACGTGATGGACAAGGGCAAGGACCGCAACGGCAAGAAGGCGTTCGGCGCGCTCGGGATCGGCGGGTTGAAGCTCAAGCTCCACCGGGCCTGCGTGGGTCAGCTCTTCGAGAGCACCGAGCAGATGCTCGACGCCGAGGAGATCTACGCCCTCGCCAAGAAGATGGCCTGACCGGAGAGGCGCCCATGTCGGACACGCAATCGCCTGAGAACGCGACCATCCAAACCTTCCTCACGGAGCTGGCGAGCGCCGCCCCGACACCCGGCGGGGGCGGCGCGGCGGCGATCTCCGGCGCGATGGGCGCGGCCCTGGTGTCGATGGTCTGCAACCTCACCATCGGCAAGAAAAAGTACGTCGAGGTCGAGGCCGAGCTGAAGGACGTGCTGGCCAAGTCCGAGGGACTGCGGGTCGTGCTCACCGGCATGATCGGCGAGGACGTGCAGGCCTTCGACGCCGTGATGGGCGCCTACGGCCTGCCCAAGGCCACCGACGACGAGAAGACGGTACGCGCCGGGAAGATCCAGGCGGCGCTGAAGACCGCCTGCGACGTGCCGCTCGCCTGCTGTCGCGCCTGTCGCGCGGTGATCGACCTTGCGGCGATCACCGCCGACAAGGGCAATCTCAACGTCGTGTCGGATGCGGGTGTCGCGGTGCTCTCGGCCTATGCCGGGCTGCGCAGCGCGGCGCTCAACGTCTACGTCAACGCGAAGGGCTTGGAGGACCGTGACTTCGCCGACGAACGGCTGAAGGAACTGGAGGGCCTGCTGTCCGAGGCCGGGGCGCTCACCGAACGAATCTACGGGGTGGTGAAGGCGAAGGTGAACTGACGCGCGCCGCGCGCGGTCCTCGCGCCGGCAAAGCATCGATAGTCGAGGCCGGGTGCATCTTGCCCCGGCCTCGTTGTTTTTCAGTATGCTGCGTTGCAGCATCGAATTCGATCTGTGTTGCGATTGCGAAAAAGTCGTCGTGAAGCGACGGATCAAAAAATTTGACGGGCGTAATCTTTCGACTCAACTAAAGTACAGCGCATCAACGGCGGCAACGAACCGCGGAGGAGGCGCCGAATGGATGTCCACGAGTATCAGGCCAAAGAGCTGCTTGCGAGCTTCGGCGTGGCCGTCCCCAAAGGCGCCATCGCGTTCAGCCCGGATCAGGCGGTCTACGCCGCCACCGAACTCGGCGGCTCGTTCTGGGCCGTGAAGGCTCAGATCCATGCGGGCGCCCGCGGCAAGGCCGGCGGCATCAAGCTGTGCCGGACCTACAACGAGGTCCGCGACGCCGCCAAGGACCTCCTCGGCAAGCGCCTCGTCACCATCCAGACCGGCCCCGAGGGCAAGCCGGTGCAGCGGGTCTACGTGGAGACCGCCGATCCCTTCGAGCGCGAGCTCTACCTCGGCTACGTCCTCGACCGGAAGGCCGAGCGCGTCCGCGTCATCGCCAGTCAGCGCGGCGGCATGGACATCGAGGAGATCGCCGCCAAGGAGCCGGAATCGCTCATCCAGGTCGTGGTCGAGCCGGCGGTGGGCCTGCAGCAATTCCAGGCCCGCGAGATCGCCTTCCAGCTCGGGCTCAACATCAAGCAGGTCTCGGCCGCGGTGAAGACCATCATGAACGCCTACCGGGCGTTCCGCGACTGCGACGGCACCATGCTGGAGATCAACCCGCTCGTCGTCACCAAGGACGACCGCGTGCTGGCGCTCGATGCCAAGATGAGCTTCGACGACAACGCCATGTTCCGCCGGCCGGGCATCGCCGACATGCACGACCCGTCCCAGGGCGATCCCCGCGAGGCCCAGGCCGCCGAGCACAACCTCAGCTACATCGGCCTCGAGGGCGAGATCGGCTGCATCGTCAACGGCGCCGGACTGGCCATGGCCACCATGGACATGATCAAGCACGCGGGCGGCGAGCCGGCGAACTTCCTGGATGTCGGCGGCGGTGCCTCCCCGGAGCGGGTCGCCACGGCCTTCCGGCTCGTCCTCTCGGACCGCAACGTCAAGGCGATCCTGGTCAACATCTTCGCCGGCATCAACCGCTGCGACTGGGTCGCGGAGGGCGTCATCCAGGCGGCCCGCGAGGTCAAGATCGACGTGCCCCTGGTGGTCCGCCTCGCCGGCACGAACGTGGAGGCCGGCAAGAAGATCCTGGCCGAGAGCGGCCTCGACCTGATCACCGCCGACACCCTGTCGGAGGCGGCCAGGAAGGCGGTCGAAGCCTGCGCCGCCGCCAAGACGCAGCACTGAAAGGGGAGACCGCGCCATGAGCATTCTCATCGACGAGACCACCCCGATCATCGTCCAGGGCATCACGGGCGACAAGGGCACCTTCCACGCCAAGGAGATGCTGGAATACGGCTCGAACGTCGTCGGCGGCGTCACGCCCGGCAAGGGCGGGCGCACCCATCTCGGCCTGCCGGTGTTCAACACCGTCAAGGAGGCGGTGGCGGCGACCGGGGCCACCACCTCGATCACCTTCGTGGCGCCACCCTTCGCGGCGGACGCCATCATGGAGGCGGCCGATGCCGGCCTGCGTCTGGTCTGCTCGATCACCGACGGCATCCCGGCCCAGGACATGATGCGGGTGAAGCGCTACCTCTACCGCTACCCCAAGGAGAAGCGGACGATGGTGGTCGGCCCGAACTGCGCGGGCATCATCTCGCCCGGCAAGTCGATGCTCGGCATCATGCCCGGCCACATCTACCTGCAGGGCAATGTCGGGGTGATCTCCCGCTCGGGGACGCTGGGCTACGAAGCCGCCTCGCAGCTCAAGGAACTCGGCCTCGGCATCTCGACCTCGGTGGGCATCGGCGGCGACCCGATCAACGGCTCGTCGTTCCTCGACCACCTCGCCCTGTTCGAGACCGATCCGGACACGGAGGCGGTGCTGATGATCGGCGAGATCGGCGGCCCGCAGGAGGCCGAGGCCTCGGCCTGGATCCGCGAGAACATGTCGAAGCCGGTGATCGGCTTCGTGGCCGGGCTCACGGCGCCGAAGGGCCGGCGCATGGGCCATGCCGGGGCGATCATCTCGGCGGCCGGCGACAGCGCCGCCGAGAAGGCCGAGATCATGCGCTCGTATGGTCTCACGGTGGCGCCGGATCCGGGCAGCTTCGGTCAGACGGTGGCCGACGTGCTGGCCCGGGCGGCGTAGCCGCATCTCAGCCCTCCCCTGTACGGGGGAGGGGACCCCGCGGAGGCGGGGCGGGAGAGGGGCAGCGCGACGGTGCGGGCTTCGGCTCCCGTCGCGACCTCTCCGGACAGGGCGCCCCCCTCTCCCGACCGCTGCTGACGCAGTGGCCACCCGTCCCCGCAGAGGGGAAGGGCGGGTGCGTCGCGCCGACCCCTGGAAGTACCCTGTGCCACGAGGTGGCCCTATGACCCGTACCCTTCATGCAACCCCCGGCCTCGTCGATGCCACGGCCTTCGCGCCGCCGGTGATCGTCGGCACGTCGTCGGAGCAGGCGCTGGACATCCTGTTCCAGGCGCTGCTCGACGTCGCCCGCCGTCACGATCCCGACCTTGAGGCGGTGCTGCACGGCACGGCCGACATCTCGCGTTTCTCGCCGCAGATGCTGGCGCGTGCCCTGCAGGTGCAGGGCATCTGGTTCCAGCTGATCTCCATCGCCGAGCAGAACGCCGCGATGCGCCGCCGTCGCCACGTGGAGCGCACGGAGGGCCGTGCCGCGCTCGGCGGCTCCTTCGCCAAGGTTTTTTCCGACGCCCGCAAGCAGGGGGTGCCCCCTGAGAAGATCCAGGCGCTGCTCAGCGATCTGCGCATCCGGCCGACGCTCACCGCCCATCCGACCGAGGGCAAGCGGGTGACGGTCCTCGAGAAGTTCCGGCGGATTTACCTCGTGCTGCGCGAGCTGGAGATGCCGCGCTGGACCGATCGTGAGCGCAACGGGCTCATGAACGAGCTGCGCGACCAGATCGAGCTGGTCTGGATGACGGGCGAACTGCATCTGGAGAAGGCGACCGTCGAGCGGGAGGTGGCCTGGGGGCTGCATTTCTTCGACGAGACCCTGTTCGAGATGCTGCCCGAGACTCTGGAGACCCTGGAGGAGACGCTCGCCGAGACCTATCCGGGCACGGACTTCAAAGTGCCGCCCTTCTTCCAGTTCGGGTCTTGGATCGGGGGTGACCGGGACGGCAATCCCTACGTGACGGCCGCGGTGACTCGGCAGACCCTCCACCGCAACGCGCTGGCCTCGCTCACCCGCTACCAGGATGGCGTGCGCGAGCTGGGCCGGACCCTGTCGCTCACCGAGCGCTCCCTGCCGCTCCCGGAAAGTTTCCGCGCGGAACTCGATCGGCAACTCGCCGAGAGCGGGCAGGAGCGGGCGATCACCCGGCGCAATCCCGGCGAGCCCTACCGCCAGTACCTGAGCTGCGTCTCGCGCAAGATCGAGGCGACGATCGCCCGAAACGAGGGCGAGCACCCGTCCGGCCCCGACTACGCCAGCGCGGACGGGCTGATCGAAGACCTGCGCGTTCTGGAGCGCGGCTTGGCGGAGGCCAAGTGCGCGGCGCTCGCCCGCGACCTGGTCCGGCCCGTTCGGCGGATGGTGGAGATCTTCCGGTTCTCGACGGTCCGCCTGGACCTGCGCGAGAACACGACCCGGACCACCGATACGCTCCACGCCCTCTGGCGCCAGCGCAACGGCGAAGGCGAACCGCCGGCCCTCGGCTCGGCCGGGTGGCGCCAGTGGCTCGACACGGAACTGGCCCGGCCGCGCGATCCGGAGCGGTCGTTCGAGGATCTGCCCGACGCCGCGCGGGAGACGCTCGCCACCTTCGCCCTGGTCGCCGAGATGCGCGAGGCCCTCGATCGCGAGGCGTTCGGCGCCTTCGTGCTGTCGATGACCCGTTCGGTGGAGGACGTGCTGGGCGCCTACTTGCTCGCCAAGGAGGCGGGGGTGTTCCTCGATGCGGCCGGCACCGAGATCTGCCCGCTGCCGATCGTGCCGCTGTTCGAGACGATCGACGACCTGCGCGCCGCTCCGGCGATCATGCGGGCGCTGCTCAACGTGCCGGTCGTGCGCCGCTCCACCCGCTGGCAGGGCGGGGTGCAGGAGGTGATGATCGGCTACTCCGACTCCAACAAGGACGGTGGCTTCGTCGCCGCCAACTGGGAGCTGTACAAGGCGCAGAGCAAGCTGACCCGGCTGGGGGAGGAACTCGGCGTCGGGATCGCCTTCTTCCACGGGCGCGGCGGCTCGGTGAGCCGCGGCGGCGTCCCGACCCACCGGGGCATCATGGCCCAGCCGCCGGGCTCGATCCGCGGCCGGTTCCGCACCACGGAGCAGGGCGAGGTCGTCTCGTTCAAGTACGCCAACCGCGGCACCGCCGCCTACCAGATGGAGCTGCTGGCGGCCTCGGTGTTCGAGCACGCGCTGGCCGGCGACGGTGAGCGGGCGGGGCCCGGCCACGACGACGCCCTGGAGGCCCTGGCCGGTGCGTCCCGGGCCGCCTATGTCCAGCTTCTCCAGACCGACGGCCTCGTCGACTACTTCCAGGCCGCGAGCCCGCTCGACGAGATCGCGCTCCTGAACATCGGCTCGCGTCCGGCCCGGCGTTTCGGCGCACGCTCGCTCTCGGACCTGCGGGCGATCCCGTGGGTGTTCGCGTGGTCCCAGAACCGGCACGTGATCACCGGCTGGTACGGGGTCGGCTCGGGGCTGGCGAGCTTCCTCGACGTGCGCGGCCGGGAGGGCGAGGCGACGCTCAAGCGGCTGTTCCAGGAATCCCGGGTGCTGCGCCTCGTCCTCGATGAGGTCGAGAAGACCCTGATGATGGTCGATCTCGACATCGCCCGCGCCTATGCCGGCCTGGTGCCGGATGCCGGCGTCCGGGACCGGATCTTCGGCATGATCGAGGCCGAATACGCGCTCACCCGGGAGATGGTCCTGCGGGTGAGCGGCGGCACCGACCTGGCCGAGCGCTTCCCCTTGTTCCGCGACCGCCTGAAGGGCCGGTTGCCGACCATCAACCAGGTCGGCCGCGAGCAGGTCGAACTGCTCGCCCGGTACCGCGCCGAGACCGACGAGGACCGGCGCGAAGCGGTCAAGTCGGCCCTGCTCCTGTCGATCAACTGCATCGCGGTCGGTTTCGGGGCGACGGGATGAGGCGATCGGGCACCCGCACGCGCAGGCCCTCTGCCTTGCCGGGGAAGGGCGCGCGCAGGTGTTGCGAGCTGAGGACGCCCTCTGAAACGCCGCCGTGCGCCCTGTCGCCACGCGACGCGAGCGCCATCTTCACCGCTGGGCGGGTCCTACCCCGCAACGGCATCAGAACCGACACACAGAGAGAGGAACATCCATGAGTTTCACCCTGATCCAGCAGGCCAAGCCGCGCCTGCACCGGTCCGAACTCGCCGTCCCCGGCTCGAACCCGACCTTCATGGAGAAGTCGGCCTCCTCGGCGGCGGACGTGATCTTCCTCGACCTCGAGGACGCGGTCGCCCCCGACGACAAGGAGAAGGCCCGCACCAATATCATCCAGGCGCTCAACGACCTGGATTGGGGCAGCAAGACCATGATGATCCGCATCAATGGTCTCGACACGCACTACATGTATCGTGACGTGGTCGACATCGTCGAAGCCTGCCCGCGCCTCGACATGGTGCTGATCCCCAAGGTCGGCGTGCCGGCCGACGTCTACGCGATCGACGTGCTGGTCACGCAGATCGAGCAGGCCAAGAAGCGCGACAAGCAGATCGGCTTCGAGGTGCTGATCGAGACGGCGCTCGGCATGGCCAATGTCGAGGCGATCGCCCAGTCGTCGAAGCGTCTGGAGGCGATGTCCTTCGGCGTGGCCGACTACGCCGCCTCGACCCGCGCCCGCTCCACGGTGATCGGCGGCGTGAACCCGGACTTCTCGGTGCTCACCGACAAGGACGAGGCCGGCAACCGCCAGACCCACTGGCAGGATCCGTGGCTGTTCGCCCAGAACCGCATGCTGGTGGCCTGCCGCGCCTACGGCCTCCGTCCGATCGACGGACCGTTCGGCGACTTCTCGGATCCCGATGGCTACCGCTCGGCGGCCCGGCGCTGCGCCGCCCTCGGATTCGAAGGCAAGTGGGCGATCCACCCGTCGCAGATCGATCTCGCCAACGAGGTCTTCACCCCGTCCGAGGCCGAGGTCACCAAGGCCCGCCGCATCCTGGAGGCCATGGAAGAGGCCGCCAAGGCGGGCCGCGGCGCCGTCTCGCTGGATGGGCGCCTCATCGACATCGCGTCGATCCGCATGGCTGAGGCACTGATCGAGAAGGCCAATGCCATGAAGGCGTGAGCGTTCTCTCCCTTCCCGGGAGGGCTGCCGGATCCACACGCCTCCATCAGCGGAGACGAGCTTGCGAAGCCGCGACGCTCGCCCTCCCCCGCAGAGGGGGAGGGCGGGGCGTGCGGAGCAGAGAGTGCCTGTTCCTAAAGGAGATCTGTGCGCGCCGCAGCCGGCGCGGAAGAACGAGCGCGTCGCGACCCGGATCACCGGCCGCGCCGCAATCCCGTCAGAGCGGCCGCTCGTCCGGTAGCCGTGCCGCCGCCATTTCCTCGGGCGTCGGACCACGCCGGACCATGATCCCCCCGGACCTGTCCGCATCGATCAGCCCCAGCCGAGCGAATCCGTCGAGCCAGCCGTCCATCGGCCAGAGGCCGTGTCGGGCATGAAACCGCGTGGCGTTGGCCACGATGTCGCGAAAATGCTGGAGCGGCGGGTCGTAGCCCGGATGGTGCTGGTGATAGGCCCGCGGGCCGCCGAGGAACAGGATCGGGACCCCCGCCGCGTCGGCCCGGAAGGCGAGGTCGGTATCCTCGGCCCCGTAGCCCGTAAAATTCTCGTCGAAGCCGCCGAGACGGTCGTAGGTGGCGGCGCGTACCGCGAAGGCGAGCGACCAGAACAGGCCGGGCTGCGGCGCGGGCGCAACCGCGTCCGCCGGTGGGAACGTCCGCACCGGGTGTGGCTGCCCCAGCCGCTCCAGATCGGTCTCCTGCCAGCCGTCCGTGACCGCTCCGGCCGGTAGGTAGCCGATCTCGCAGCAGATCAAGCCGTCCTGCTCGGCCACCGCCCGCGACAGGCCGGCGACGAGCCCCGCAGACGGGATGCAATCCACGTCGAGGAAGATCAGCGTGTCGGCCGTGGCCGCCCGGCGGCCGGCATTGCGCGCCGCCGCCAGCGGCAGGCCGGGATGCGGGAACGGGACGCGCTTCACCGGGAAGGGCAGGGCGGGCAGGGGCGCGTCGTCCCCGCCCATCTCCACGACGATGCCGGCATCCGGCGGCGCGCCCCGCCCGAGCCCTTCGAGCAGGCGCGTCAGATGCGGGCGCCGGCCCTTGTTGAGGGTGATGACCGCCGTGCTCACGGCGCGGTCCCTGCGCGCAGCAGGTCGATCCGGTATTCGGGTGTCCGAGACTGGTGCAGGACCCGGGCGAAGGGTGCGGCCAACCCGATGAAACCCTCGGCGGCCCCGTCGCCCGAGTGCGGGTAATCGGTCTCCCCGAGCCAGTGCACCAGCACGATGTCGCCGCCGGGCTCGACCGCTCCCCCGACCCGGCGCACCAGCGTGGCGAGATCCTCCGGCGCGAGGAAGTACAGGAACTCGGACAGCACGATCAGGTCGAACCGGCCCTCGGGCCAGTCGGCCGGCACGCCCCCCCGGCGGATCTCGACATGGGGTCGGTCGGCGCAACGGGCCTGCGCGGCCCGCACGGCCGTCGCGACGGGGTCGGTCGCGAGCAGGTGGTCGCACCGCTCCGACAAGGCGTGGGTGAAGACGCCGATCGAGCAGGCCGGCTCGAAGGCGGCGCGGTAGCGCGCCCGCGGCAGGGATGCGAGCGTCGCCGCGTACTTGTCGCGCTCGTAGGGCGAGGTCGTGAAGCGCCAGGGATCGGCTTCGCTGGCGTAGATGCCGGCGAAATAATCATCCGGCACGGTCTCGGTGCGCCGGCTCATGCCGGTACCGCCACGAAGCGCTCGTAGGGGCCGCAGAGCCGGTCGATCATCGCGGGCTCCAGACGGAAGCCCTGCGGATCGTCCGCGATCAGGTTGGTGGTCTGGGATTCGTGCGCGGCGACCGCCCGGGCCTTGGTTCCGCGCTGCGCGGAGACGTCGAGGCGCAGGCCGGCCGGCTCCGGGCCGACCTCGGTCTCGGGGGGCAGGGTCCAGCCCCAGACCGGATATTCATAGACCCGCACACCCGGCATGCGGGGACGGGCCAGCGCAACGATGAGGGCCGCAGCCCTGTGGTCGCAATGGGGATCGTGCCGCCACGTCACGAACACCGCGCCCGCACCGCACCGGGAGGCCGCCTGCGCGACCGATTCGGCGGCCGCCTCGGCGGAGGGCCCGGCGCTCGGCACATGGGCATCGGGCAGGCGCAGGAAGGTGATATCTTCCGGACGGAGACCGAGGATCGCCGCGGCCCGCAGGGTCTCGGCCTCGCGCAGCGCGCGCAAGGCCTCGGGCGGGTACAGGCGGGACTGCGTGTGGGACCCGCAACCGTCGCTGACCACGATCAGGTGCACGCGCCGCCCGGCCGCCCGCGCCGCAGCGATCAGGCCGCCGCAGCCCAGGCTCTCGTCATCGGGGTGCGGGGCGACGACCACGAGGCCACCGGGTCCCGCCAGATCGTCGAGGCTCGCGACCGGCAACCTGTCGGCGGCGGCGAGAAAGGCGTCGGCACGCATCAACGTGACGCCGCTACCGTCGCGGGCGCGGGAGACGCGCAGGCGTGGGAGGCGCGGCGGAATGGCTCGGTCACGGATCGCTCCCGGAACGGAAGGCAGGTCGATCCGCCCGCTATCGGCTCCGGCGCCTGAACGCGCCATGAGCGGCGCGACCGGCCGACCGCGCCGCCGCTACCGGTCGTTCTCGGTGGTCAGGGCGCCGAGACGGGTTCCCTCGTCGGCGCCGCGGCGCTCGCTCAAATGGACCCCGGCATTCGGAGCGTCGGTGAACACGGCACCGGCGGTGGTCATCGCGCTCCGCAGAGCCTCGATCTGCCCGCTCGGCGGATCGCCGTAGCCGCCTTCAAAATCGCGCACCAGCTTCTCGTCGACGCCGACCTTGGCGGCGAGATCGGCTTCGGACCAGCCGAGCAGGCCCCGGGCCGCCCGCGACTGGGCCGGACTCATCGCCGGTCCGCTCGCGCCGCTCTGCGCGCCTTCGTCAGATCCGACCAACATCACCCTCCCGACCCGCGATGTCAGATAACGGCGCTCCCGCCCGATCGTTTCCAAACCCGTCGCGGGACCGCACGACCATAATTGTGCTGAATTCCTGTCGCATCCGCTGAGGCGCATGGATTCGGGGCGGCCTCCGCGCAGGGCCGGCATGCGCCGCGGCGCTGCATCCCCCGACCTGGGTTCTGAGCCGAGCACTGAGCGCGAGATGGGGACTGAACGATGAGAGGGGTGCTGATCGCGACCTTGGCCTGCGCCGTATTGGCCGCAGACCTGTCCGCGGCGACGCAGGCGCAGGCTCAGATGGGCGGGGCTCCGACCGGCTTCGGCCGCGGCAACCGCCGTCCCGGTGGTGAGGACGAGAAGAAGCCTCAGTACGTGCCGGGCGCAAAGGCCAGCGAGAAGATCTTCCCGCTCGACTCGACCTGGACGGCCGTGAGCCTCAACGGCAAGCCGTTCACGGGCGGCGACCGGCCCAGCTTCATCATCGACAAGCAGTATCGCGCCCGTGGCTACGGCGGCTGCAACACCTTCGCGGCCACCGCCTTCCCGCTCAAGGAGCAGCACATCGCGGTCGGCCCGCTCGCGCTGACGAAGAAGAGCTGCGACAAGGGGCTCGCCTCGGTCGAGCAGGCCTTCTTCGTCGCGCTGCGGACCGCGGCCGTGTGGGATCTGGTCGGCTCGCAGCTCGTCCTGAAGAGCCCGAACGGCGAACTCAAGTTCGACCGCGCCCTTTAAGGGCCGGTTCACCACGCCGCACGAAGGCGGCCGCGGATTCAGAAGGCTTTGACGGAGGTCGGGCCTCACTCCCCGGGTATCGGGGAGGCCGCGGATGCCAGTCGGGATCGGAATCGGGCGAGGGCAACCGTTGCGCCCCGGCGTGACGCGCTCGCTCCGGTTCACCGGGCCGGAGAGCTTCCATCCGGGAGCCCTCTGGCTCGCCGCCGCCGTCCCCGTGCTGGCGACGCTGCTCTTGGTCGTCCGCCTCGCGTCGTGACGCCTCCGGCGGGGCTTGGTGGAGCCCGCGTCGTTCTGCGTCCCGACGGGCGAGCGCCGATTCCTGCACGGCGCGGCCGCTGGCGAGGGGTTTGTTCCCGGACGCGGCGGGACCTGATCGCGGCCGCTCCGCCGCTCAGCCCCGGTTGCGCAGCACGATGGCTCCCGGCGTCGCCCGGCGGCAGGCGGACGGTACGACGCTCATGATCGCGGCGCTCGGGCAGCGAGCCCGGCACTTCTGCTCCGCGTCGATCTGATCTGCCCCGCAGCCGTCGGCGAAGCAGAAGGTGCCGAGATCCTCGCAGGTCGCCCGGAAGCCGCTGAATCCGGGTCGCGCCGCGTGCAGGTCCGCCGCCGCGGCCTGCGCCAGCAGGAGGCCCGAGAGGACCAGAACGCCCAGGGCACGCGGAGGGCAGATCGATACCGAGAGCCGCCGCATCCGCCTCAATCCGGTTGCCGCGGCCGTACCGGAGGACAGGGCCGGCGCGCCCGTCCGGGGGCGCGGTGACGCCTGTCGGGTCGTTTGCCGCTTCGCGTACGCTGTTAGCATTGGCAGGCTGCCGATGCCTGTGCCATTCCCGCGACAGGATCGTGCGATCCGATCCCGTCGCGGGGCCCGGAGCCGCCGGAAGCCCGCGCGCGCATGCCTACGGATGCGAGCCCACGGAAGCCAATCATGCCGCTCTACGCCCTCGACGAATACGTGCCGCAGCTTGCCGATCCCGACCGGGTCTGGATCGCGCCCGACGCGCAGGTGATCGGCCGCATCCATCTCGGCCTCGACGTCGGCATCTGGTTCGGTTCGGCCCTGCGCGGCGACAACGAGCCGATCCGGATCGGCGACAGGACGAACGTGCAGGAAGGCGTGATCATGCACGTCGATCCCGGTTTCCCCGTCAGCATCGGGTCGGACGTCACCGTGGGCCACGGGGCGATCGTCCACGGCTGCACGATCGGCGACGGCAGCCTGATCGGCATGGGCGCGACGGTGCTCAACGGCGCCGTGATCGGCCGCGGCTGCCTCGTCGGGGCCAACGCGCTGATCACGGAGGGCAAGACCTTCCCGGATCACAGCCTGATCGTCGGGGCGCCCGCGCGGGCGGTGCGCACTCTCGACGAGGAGGCGGTCGCGGGCTTGCGACAGGCCGCCCTGCGCTACGTCGAGAACGCCCGGCGCTACCGGGCCGGGCTGCGTCGGATCGACGGCTGAAGCGGAACGGCCGCCCCCGGGCGGGAGCGGCCGGGTCGCCTACTTCTTGGCCTTGGCCCGCTCGATCGCTTCCTCGATCAGCCGGTGAGCCTCCTCCTTGTCGCCCCAGCGGACGAACTTGACCCACTTGCCGGGCTCCAGATCCTTGTAGTGCTCGAAGAAGTGCTGGATCTGTTGGATGGTGATGTCGGGGAGGTCGGTGTAATTCTCCACGCGGTCGTAGCGCTTCGTCAGGTGGCGCGACGGCACCGCGATGACCTTCTCGTCCTCGCCCCCCTCGTCCTGCATCACCATCACGCCCACGGGGCGCGCGCTGATGATCGCCCCCGGCAGCACCGCGCGGGTGTTGGCCACCAGCACGTCGCAGGGATCGCCGTCGCCCGACAGGGTGTGGGGGATGAAGCCGTAATTGCCGGGATAGAACATCGGCGTGTACAGGAACCGGTCGACGACCAGCGCGCCGGACTCCTTGTCCATCTCGTACTTGATCGGTTCGCCGCCGAGCGGCACCTCCACGATCACGTTGACGTCGTGGGGCGGCTTCTTGCCGAGCGGAATGGCGTCGATCTTCATGGCGTATCGGTCCCGGAACGCGGTCAGCTCCGCTTCCAGGACCTCTTAGAGGCGCGGCCCGGCATTGCAAATCTGTCGACGTTGCGGCTCGGCAACGAGCGCTGGAAAACGTCAGCCGACGATTCAGCCGAAGATGTAGCCGACCTTCGGGAGCGCGATGCCCGCCAGGCGGTCGAGGGCCTGCGGGCCCGGCCGGCCTCCGAGGCCCTCGTAGAACGCGCCGGCGCGGTCGTTGTCCGCGAGGCTCCAGACGCCGAGCCGGGTCAGGCCATGGTCCGCGAGGTCGTTCCGCACGGCCCGGAACAGGCGCCGGCCGAGGCCGATGCCCTGGTACTCCGGCAGCAGGTACAGTTCGTCGATCTCGGCCTCGGTACCGAGAGCTCGGCTGCGGGCCCGGCCGTAGGACGCGTAGCCGACCAGCAGGTCGCCGGTCTCCACCACGGCCACGGGCCGCCCGCGGCGCAGGGCGCCGCGCCACCAAGCGCGGTCGCGGTCCGCGATCAGGCGTTCCAGGGCGACGCCCGGGATGATCCCGCGATAAGCCTCGCGCCACGCGGCATCGAACACCTTGGACAAGCCGCCGATGTCGGCCTCGCGGGCCCGGCGGATGCTCGTGGTGCGCGTGCTCATGGGCTTCGGGCCTCCCGTCGTCCGACCGGCGTACAACCCGTGCGGCCCGCCCAGGTTCGATGCCGATCCGGGCGGAGTGAAGGCAAGATCGGCGCCGCGTCCCCGCAGCCGCGAATTGCCGGCCTCCCGGACGGCTGGTAGAGCCCGCGCTCCTCCCCTTGGCAGCACCGCCGTGTTCAACCGCTTCCTCAAGCCCGAGACGCGCTACGCGCGGCGCATGGCGCGGATCGCCCGCTTCGAGCGGCCGATCGCGGGCCCCGGCGACCGGCTGAAGGCCTGGGCCAACATGCTGCTGATGGACCACGGCGTGTTCCGGCTGGTCTACCTCAACCGCCACCGGGTCGGCTCGGGCGCGCTCTGGCGATCGGCCCAGCCCGGTCCGCACCAGCTCGCCCGGTTCCGCGCCGAGGGCGTGCGGACGATTATCTCCCTGCGCGGCGGACGCGAGCACGGGTCCTGGCCGCTCCAGCGGGAGGCCTGCGAGCGCAACGGCCTGATCCTGAAGGAGTTCGTGCTGCGCTCCCGGGAGGCGCCGGACCGGGATACCATCCTGAGGGCCAAGGCGTTCTTCGACGGCATCGCGTATCCGGCGGTGATGCACTGCAAGTCGGGCGCCGACCGGGCCGGCCTCGCCTCGGCCCTGTACCTGATCCTGCACGAGGGCCGCCCGGTCGCCGAGGCCGCCCGGCAGCTCTCGGCCCGCTACGGCCATCTCCGCTTCGCCAAGACCGGCATCCTCGACGCGTTCTTCGTCCGCTACCGCGTCGAGGGCGAGGCCAAGGGGATCGACTTCCTGACCTGGGTCGAGACCCTTTACGACCCGGAGGCGCTCAAGCGCGACTTCCGGCCGGGCTTCTGGTCGGATCTGGCCGTCGACCGGCTGATGCGGCGGGAGTAGGCGGGGCCTACTCCGCCGCCGGACGCGCGGCCTCCCGGAACGGGTGGGCCGGGTAGGTGCCGATCACCCGCAGCTCGCGGGAGAAGAAGCCGAGCTCGTCGAGCGCGCGGGCGAGGCCGGGATCCTCCGGGTGGCCGTCCACCTCGGCGTAGAACTGCGTGGCCGTGAACTCACCGTCCATCATGTAGCTCTCGAGCTTCGACATGTTGACGCCGTTGGTCGCGAAGCCGCCGAGGGCCTTGTAGAGGGCCGCCGGGATGTTGCGGACGCGGAACACGAAGCTCGTCACGCAGGCCTGGGTCCCCTGGGCGACCGGCTCGGCCTCGGGGGAGAACACCACGAACCGGGTCGTGTTGTGCACCTCGTCCTCGACGTCGCGCTCCAGGATGTCGAGGCCGTAGACCTCGGCGGCGAGCGCGGGCGCCAGCGCGGCCCGGCTCGGGTCGCCGATCTCGGCGACCTCGCGGGCCGCCCCGGCGGTGTCGCCGGCCACCACGGCCTTCAGCCCCAGGCGGCGGATGATCCGGCGGCACTGGCCGAGCGCGTGGATGTGGCTGTGGACGCTGCGCAGAGCCTCGATCCCCGTGCCCGGCAGGACCATCAGCTGGAAGTGGATCGGCAGGAAGTGCTCGGCCACGATGTGCAGCGGCGAGAGCGGGATCAGGTGATGGATGTCGGCGACCCGGCCCGCGATGGAGTTCTCGATCGGGATCATCGCCCGCTGGGCCCGGCCCTCGGTGACCGCCGCGAAGGCGTCCTCGAAGGTCGCGCAGGGCAGCGGGGTCCAGTCCGGATAGGCCTCCGCGCAGATGATGTGCGAGTTGGCCCCGGGCTCACCCTGATAGGCGATCGTGCGGTCTGTCATGGCGGTCGGGTTTCGTCTGGGAGTCAGTTCAGGCGCCGGCCCTGGAGCAGGGCGCGGGCGCGCTCCAGGTCGGCGGGAGTGTCGACGCCCAGCGGCAGGTCGTCGACGATGACGGCGTCGATGCGCATGCCGGCTTCGAGCGCGCGGAGCTGCTCCAGCTTCTCCCGCACCTCCAACTCGCCCGGCGGCAGGGCGACGAACCGGCTCAGCGCGGTCCGCCGGTAGGCGTAGAGGCCGATATGATGCCAGAGCGGGCCATCGCCCCAGGGCGCGCGCGACCGGGTGAAGTAGAGCGCGCGCAGGCGCCCCGGGCCGACCGCGTGGCCCACGAGCTTGACCACGTTCGGGTTGTCCGCCTCGTGCGGATCGGTGATCGGCGCGCACAGGGTGACGATGTCGACGGTGCGGTCGGCCAGTGGCAGGACGGAGGCGCCGATGATCGCCGGATCGATGGTGGGCAGATCGCCCTGTACGTTGACCACCACGTCGTGCCGGCCCTCCGGATCGACGATCTCCAGCGCCTCGGCGAGGCGGTCGGAGCCGGACGGATGGTCGGCGCGGGTCATGACGGCGAGGCCGCCGACCGCCTCGACGGCCCGGGCGATCTCGTCCGTGTCGGTCGCCACGACGACCGGGCCGATGCCGGCCTCCACGGCGCGGCGCCAGACATGCACGATCATGGCCTCCCCGGCGATGTCGGCCAGGGGCTTACGGGGCAGGCGCGTCGCGGCGAGGCGGGCCGGGATCAAGACCAGGGGATCGGACATGGGACTTCAGGCCTGGGCACGCGAACCCGGCGGTCGCGCCAGGCGGCGGGCGGCTGCTTAACAGGCCCGCCCCCGGTTGTCGTCCCCCGGCCCCGGCCGGGTCGGACAGGCCGGATCGCGGGGCGGCCGGTGACAAGCTGGGCAATTCGGTGAAACAATCCTGCGCCTGAGCGACGCGGATGGCGCTCTCGGCATTGTCAGGAACCGCCGGGAACGGCTAAGGCAACCTCGAAATCTTCCAATGTCCGGCGTCCGAGTCTGCTGGCCCGTGTCAGGCGCGCGTCGGGCCCGGCCGAGTCGTGAGAAGAGCATGAACTCATTCGAGGTGAACAAGGTCCTGGGTGCCGTCCTCGGCGCCCTGCTGTTCGCGGCTGGATCGGGGTTCGTGGCCGAATTGATCTACCACCCGCGACCGGCGGGCAAAGCCGGCTACGACCTGCCCGAGCCGGAGCCCCAGGCCGCCGCCGCGGCGCCGGAGGCCAAGGTCGAGCCGATCGCGGTCCGCCTCGCCAGCGCCAACGCCGAGAAGGGCGAGGCCGGCACCAAGGCCTGCCACGCCTGCCACGCCTTCGAGAAGGGCGGCCCCAACAAGGTGGGCCCGGATCTCTACGGCGTCGTGGAGCGTCCGAAGGGCGGCCATGCGGGCTTCGAGTACTCGGCGGCCCTGAAGGAGAAGGGCGGCGCCTGGACCTACGAGGATCTGGACGCGTTCCTCACCAACCCGAAGGGCTACGTGAAGGGCACCAAGATGGCCTTCGCGGGCATCGCCTCGCCGCAGGAGCGCGCCAACGTCATCGCCTACCTGCGCTCGAACGCGGATGATCCCAAGCCGCTGCCCGCCGTCGAGAAGGGCGACGCGCCCGCCGCCACGCCCGCGGCGGCCAAGCCTGAGGACAAGCCCGCGGCTGCCCCCGAGAAGCCCGCCGCTGAGAAGCCGACCGCCGACAAGCCTGCGGCGTCGAAGCCGTCGGAGGGCAAGGACAGCCCCGCCAAGCCTGCCGATACCAGCACCGCCAAGCCCGTCGAGGAGAAGTCCCCCGGCAGCCCGCGGGCGCCCAGCGAGTCGAGCGACCGCAACGCGCCGACGCCGCCGGCCAACGCCCATGACGGCGACCAGCAGGGCACGCCGTCGAGCGTGATCCCCGCGGAGCCGACCGCGCCGTCGGCCCCGGCCGCCAAGGAGCCTGCGGCCAAGGCCAATCCGGAGGCCGTCGACCGGGCGAAGGATCTCGAGGTCGGTGTTCCGACCAAGGATCTGAACGCGCCGCTGCCGACCCCGAAGGAGTAGTCCGAACGGGCAAAGGAGCCCGCCGTCCCGCGAACGCCCCGGGGTGGGTGCGCCCCGGCGGCATGGCTCTGGGCCCGGCCTTTGCCTAAGAGCGGCCGTGACCCGTCGTCCGTCGGGGTCGAGGAACCGCGAAGGAAGGCTCTTGCCAGAGCGAAGTCGCGAAGCGGGCGAGCGCCGGGCGCCCCTGCCGCTTCTGGTCGCCGTCACCATGACGGGCACGGTCGCCCTGCACATCTTCGTGCCGGCGCTCGCCGCCGTTGCGGCCGACCTGGGGACCAACGCGGCGGGCGCGCAACTCACCATCACCGTCTACCTCGTCGGCCTCGCGGGCGGGCAGCTCCTCTACGGCCCGCTCTCGGACCGCTACGGTCGGCGCCCGATCCTGATTGGCGGCCTCGGCCTCTACCTCGCCGGCCTGCTGCTCGCGATCCCCGCGCCGAACGTCGGCGTGCTGCTGGTCGCCCGCGTCCTGCAGTCGCTCGGCGCCTGCGGCTCGCTGGTGATCGGCCGGGCCATGGTGCGCGACGTCTCCACCCGCGAGGACGCGGCCCGGAAGCTCGCGATCCTGACCACCGCGATGACGCTCACGCCGGCCCTGGCGCCCGCGATCGGCGGCGTGGTGAACGAGGCCTTCGGCTGGCGCGCCGTCTTCGTGGTGCTCGCCGCCCTCGTCGCCGTGCTGGGCGCCCTGGTGGTGTTCACGCTGCCCGAGACCAACCGGCACAAGGTGGCGCTGCCGGGCGTCGTGGCGGTGCTGGCGGGCTATCTCCGGCTGGTGCGGGTTCCGGTGTTCCGCGCCTATCTGGTGGCGGGGGCCTGCGGCGGAACCAGCCTTTACGCCTTCCTGGCGGTGGCGCCGTTCCTGCTCGTGGACCGGCTCGGCCGCTCCTCGCAGGAGGTGGGGTTCGATTGCCTGATCGTGGTGTTCGGCATGGTCGGCGGCGCGGTGCTGGCGAGCCGGCTGGCCGCGCGGGTGCCGATCCGCAGGGCGGCGCGGAGCGGCAACCTCCTCTGCATCGCGGCCGCGCTGGCGCTGCTGGTGGTAGACCGGACCGGGATGCTCGGCGTCGTCAGCCTGATCGTGCCGCTCTTCGCCTACGCGGTGGGCGTCGGCCTGCTCAGCCCCAACGCGGTGGCCGGCCTGATGAACGTCGATCCCCACGCGGCGGGCTCCGCCTCCAGCCTCTACGGCTTCACGCAGATGACCTTCGGGGCGGTGTTCACCGCCGCCGCCTCCGCGTGGCCCGCGACCTCGGCCACGCCCGTGGCGCTGGCGCTGCTCGCGGCCGGGCTGATCGCCGCGCTGGCCCTGCGTCGGGCATGATCATCCGGCGCGCACCGCCTCGACGAGGCCGGCCGCGCCCGCACCGAAGCCGGGGCTGAGTTCCAGCCACAGGAGCCGCGCGGGATCGACCGGGCCCGGCAGGCTCAGGCGCCCGGGCGGCACGACGGTGAAGCCGAACCGTGCGTAATAGGGTGCGTCCCCCACGAGGATGACCAGCCCGTCGCCAGCCTGCCGCGCCGCCTCGATCGCCGCGCGAGTCAGGGTGCCGCCGATGCCGCGGCCCTCGAAGCTCGGATCGACCGCCAGGGGCCCCAGCATCACGAAGGGCGTGGCCCCGGTCCGCACCGGACCCATCCGCACCGAGCCGACCAGAAAGCTGCCCACCGAGGCGGTGACGCCGAGATCCATCCGCTCGTCCGCCCCCTCGCGCAGGCGATAGGCGGTGCGGGCGAAGCGCCCGGGGCCGAAGGCGCGGGCCTGGAGGCGCTCGATGGCGGGGGCATCCTCCGGCCGCTCGGGCCGGATGACGAGGGACAAAGCGGTCACGGGGGTTCAGGGGATGATGCCGATCGGACCGGCGCCGCGTAGCAGCGTCGGCCCCGACCCGCAAACCACGGCGCTACTCCGCCGCCGCGAGCCCGGGTCGCGCGCCGCCCTGCGTCAGCTTCAGGAAGCCGACGGCTGAGAGCCAGATCACCGCCCCGCAGGCGGAGGCGACGCCGAGGACCAGAGCGAACCCGCCCCGATCGTGGAGCAGCGCGATGGCCGGCACCACGAAGCCGCTCGCCGTGAAGCCCACGAAGTAGCGCACGCTGTACGCCCGGGCCCGATAGGCGGGCGGCACGTAGCGGGCGATCATCGCGTCGTTGATCACCACCTGTCCGTAGATCGCCGTCATGGCGAGCACGAGCCCGGCCAGCAGCGGCAGGCCGGTGGAGAGGGCGGCGATCCCCAGGCCCAGCGGCTGCAGCACCGAGAGCGCCACGAACAGCGACGGCAGGCTGTAGCGGTCGATCAGGCGGCCCATGGCGAGCTGCATCAGGGCGCCGAACAGGAACACCCCGGTGGTGAGGGAGCCGATGAGCGCCAGCGGCAGGGCGTGGCCGATGCCCTCGTCGATCACCTTAGGCAGGCTGATCGTGGTCAGGTTGAAGGTCAGGCCGCCCGCGAAGATCGACAGGCCGAACATCGCCATCAGCGCCCAGGGACGGGTCACCGGGATCACGGCCGCGCCGCCGGCCTTCTTGGCCGAAGCCTCGCCGTCGTCCGGCACCATCGCCACGAAGGCGGCCCCGCAGGCGAGGCAGACGAGGCCCGGCACCACGAAGGCCGCGCGCCACCCGGCGGTCGCCGCGAGCAACGCCGTGATACCGGACGCCGAGGCCGCGCCGAAATTGCCCCAGACCCCGTTGATGCCGAGATCACGGCCGAGCCGGCGGGCATGGGTCACCAGCATGGCCGAGCCGACCGGGTGGTAGATCGCCGAGGCGAGCCCGAGCACGCAGAGCCAGACGGCGAATCCCAGCGGCGTCGAGGCGCTCGCCACGCCGAGGCAGGACAGGCCGTAGCCGAAGAAGAACAGGGCCAGCATGTTGCGCCGCCCGAACCGGTCGGCGAGCGAGCCCATCGGCAGCGAGCACAGGCCGAAGGCTACGAAGGCGCCGGTGGCGAGCCCGATCAGCTCGCCGTAGCCCAGGCCCGTCTGCACCGCGATGGCGATGACCGCGGTCGGGTAGATCAGCAGTACGAAATGGTCGAGGGCGTGCGCGACGTTGACGAAGCGCAGGGTACGGCGGGACAGCGTGTCCGAATCCATCGCGGCGTATCCTCCGGGATCGGACCCTGATAGCCTGACCCGATGGAGGTGTCGGGCCGGATATGAATGCGAACGGGCCAATCTCCCCGGGCCTGGCGCGTCCCGACGGGCGTTCCACGAATGCCGCCGACTATCAGGACGTGCCCCGCGCCGTCGCGGTGATGCCGAAGGCCTACGCGGCCGGGATGAGGCTCGACCGGCATTTCCATCCGCGGGCGCAACTCCTCTACGCCACCACCGGCCTGATGATGGCGTCCGCCGAGGACGGGACCTGGGTCGTGCCCGAGGGCCACGCCCTCTGGATCCCGCCGCGCCTGCCCCACGCGGTGGCGACGCACGGCGCTGTGGCGATGTGCTCGGCCTACCTCGACCCCGATACCGTCGCGGACTTCCCGACGGGCTGCCGGGTCATCGCGGTGTCGCCGCTGCTCGCCGCCGCGCTGGCCGCGCTGGCGGAAGAGCCGGTGCTGTACGATCAGGACGGCCGCGGCGGCCATCTCGCCGCCCTCGTGCTCGACGAGATCGGCCGCGCCCCCGCGACGCCTCTGACCCTGCCGCTGCCGCGCGACCCGCGCCTGCGCCGGGTCTGCCTGGGGATTATCGAGGATCCGGCCCAGGCGTCGGATCTCGATGCCTGGGCCGACCGCGCCGGGGCGAGCCGGCGGACCCTGACGCGTGGTTTCCGCGCGGAGACGGGCCTGAGCTTCGGCGATTGGCGGGCCCGGGCCCGGGTGATCCGGGCGCTGGCCCTGGCGGCCGAGGGCCGGCCGCCGCGGGCGGTCGCGGCGGCCGTCGGGTATCGGAGCGCGCAGGCCCTGCGGACGACCGTGGCGCGGGTGCTCGGTCCGGAGCGCCCGCCCCGTGGCGACGGGGCCGCGTGAGCGCCGTCTAGGCCGCTTGGCGGGGTTCCTCGACGAGGTCGTCAGCCGGCCCGAAGAACTCGAACTTCACCCGCTCGGTCGGGACGCCGTGGCGCGCCAGCCCGGTGACGAGATCCCGCAGGAACGGCTTGGGACCGCAGAGGTAGTAGGTCGCGCGGTCGTGCGGCGTGTTCTGCACCAGCCAGTCCGCCGTGATCAGGCCCTGAACGTCGTAATCCTCGCCGTGCCGATCCGCGGGTTCGGGCGCCGCGTAGAAGGTCGCGAGCTTCGTGTTGCCGGCCCGCGTCGCGAGCGTCCGGGCGTGATCGCGCAGGGCGTGCACGCGGCCGAACAGGGCCCCGTGGACGTACCAGGTCGGCCGGTCCGGGCTGGCCGTCGCGATCGTCTCCAGCATGCTCATCATCGGTGTCAGCCCGACGCCGCCGCTGACCAGCACCACGGGTTCGTCGCTCTGCCCGTCGAGGGCGAAGTCGCCCGCGGGCGCGGCCACCTTCAACACGGTGCCGGGCCGGGCGTGGTCGTGCAGCCAGTTCGAGGCGATTCCGGCCGGGCGACCCGGCGCGACCTCGCGCTTGACGGTGATGCGGTAGGCCCGGTCGCTCGGCGCGCAGGAGATCGAGTAGTTCCGCTTCAGCACGCCGCGGCCCGGCAGATCCAGGAGAAAGCCGAGATACTGTCCCGGCCGATGCCGCAGCACCGGACCGCCATCGGCGGGAACCAGGACGAAGGAGCGGATCGTCTCGCTCTCCAGCGCGACGCTCTCGACCACGAAGTCGCGCCAGCCGTTCCAGCCGCCGGGCTTGCCGGCGTGGTCGCGGTAGATCGCGGCCTCCCGGCCGATCAGCAGCTCCGCCAGGAACCAGTAGGCCTCCCCCCAGGCGGTGGCGATCTCGGGCGTGGCGGCCTCGCCGAGCACGTCCCCGATCGCGCCGAGCAGGGCGTCGGCCACGAAGGGATAGTGCTCCGGCAGGATGTTCAGCGCGACGTGCTTCTGCGCGATCCGTTCCACCGCGCCCGCCAGGACACTCAGATTGTCGATGTTGCGGGCGTAGGCGAGCACGGCCTGGGCCAGGGCCTTCGGCTGCGAACCGGTCTCGCCGTGGTGGGACTGGTTGAAGAGGTCGCGCATCGCCGGATCCGCGAAGAGGCGCTCGTACATGCGCTTCGTGATGGTGAGGCCGTGGGCCTCCAGGGCCGGTACGGTGGCCTTGATGAGGCTGATGGTGGCGGGGGACAGCGGAGCGGGCATGTCACAGCTCTAAAGGTGTATCTGACATGCATCTTTTAGCGCGGCCCTCGAAAAGGTGCAAGCAGAATACATCTTATGGATACGACATCTGTCACCGGGTCGACGGTGGTGCCCGCCATCCTCACGGCTTACGGATCGAACCCGTGGCGCACGGTGCATCCCCCGGCAGGGATCGGCTTCTGGAGTTGAGATGCGTCTGACCCGCTATACGGACTACGCTCTGCGCACCCTGATCTACGTCGGCCTCCATGAGCCCGAGCAGAGCTCGATCGCCGCGATCGCGCGCGCCTATGGCATCTCGGAGAACCACCTGAACAAGGTGGTCCATCAACTGGGCCGGCTCGGCCTGATCCGGACGATCCGCGGGCGGGGCGGCGGACTCCGGCTGGCGCTGCCGCCGGGGGAGATCGTCGTCGGGGCGGTGGTGCGTCAGACCGAGGACGATCTGGCACTGGTCGAGTGCTTCGGCGGCGGCGCCTGCGCGATCACGGCCCCGTGCCGGCTCCGGCGGGTGCTGGGCGAGGCCCTGGCTGCGTTCCTCGCGGTCCTCGACCGCTACACCCTGGCGGATCTCCTCGGCGCGCCGGACGGGGAGGCGATCGCGGCGCTGCTGGGCTTGGCCGGACCGACGCACGGCGAGCCGCCCACGCCGGACGGCGCCCTGCGCCTGCCGGACCGCTGACGACCCGCACCCCTTGGGGTCAGGTCGCCCGCGCCGAGAAGTCGATCCGCGGGTCGATCCAGACGTAGATCAGGTCGGACAGCAGGTTCACCGCGAGCCCAAGCAGCGAGAAGATGTAGAGGGTGGCGAACACCACCGGGTAGTCGCGGCCCACGATCGCCCGGAAGGACAGTTCCCCCAGGCCGTCCAGGGAGAAGATCGTCTCGATCAGCAGCGAGCCGGTGAAGAAGGCCGAGATGAAGGCCCCGGGAAAGCCCGCGATCACGATCAGCATGGCGTTGCGGAAGACGTGGCCGTAGAGGACGCGCCGCTGGGACAGGCCCTTCATCCGCGCGGTCAGCACGTACTGCTTGCGGATCTCGTCGAGGAACGAGTTCTTGGTCAGCAGGGTCGAGGTCGCGAAGGCGCCGATCACCAGGGCGGTCAGCGGCAGCACCATGTGCCACGTGTAGTCGGTCACCTTGTGCCAGGCCGAGAAGCCCTCCCAGCCCTCGCTGGTCAGGCCGCGCAGCGGGAACCATTGATAGAACGAGCCGCCCGCGAACAGGATGATCAGCATCAGGCCGAACATGAAGCCCGGGATCGCGTAGCCGATGATCACCACGAAGGACGTCCAGCGGTCGAAGCGCTCGCCGTCCTTCACGGCCTTGCGGATGCCCAGCGGGATCGAGATCGCGTAGGACAGGAGCGTCATCCACAGGCCGAGCGAGATCGAGACCGGCAGGCGCTCCTTGATCAGCTGGATCACGGTGACGTCGCGGAAGTAGCTGCGACCGAAATCGAAGCGGACGTAGTCCCACAGCATCTTGGCGAAGCGCTCGGGCGCCGGCTTGTCGAAGCCGAACTGCGTCTCCAGCTTGGCGATGAATTCCGGGCTCAGGCCCTGGGCCCCGCGGTAGCGGGAACTCGCCTCGCCGCCACCGGCCGACGGCCGGCTGGCGCCGCCCAGGTCGCCGGAGCCGCCGGTCACGCGCGACATCGCGCCGTCGCGCTGGCCTTGCAGCTGCGACAGCACCCGCTCCACCGGGCCGCCTGGAGCGAACTGCACGATGGTGAAGGTGATCAGCATGATCCCGAACAGGGTCGGAATCATCAGGCCAATGCGGCGCAGGATATAGGCGAGCATGGTCTCAGTCCCGCCCGATCCGCTTGGCCTTCTCGGCGTCGAACCACCATGTGGCCGGCGCGCCGAGGTCGTATTTCGGTGGGTTGGCCGGGCGGCCGTAGATGTCCCACAGGGCGAGGCGGTGGGTCGAGGCGTACCACATCGGCACCCAGTAGCGGCCGGCCC
Source organism: Methylobacterium sp. E-046 (assembly GCF_022829625.1). Classification (NCBI taxonomy): domain Bacteria; kingdom Pseudomonadati; phylum Pseudomonadota; class Alphaproteobacteria; order Hyphomicrobiales; family Methylobacteriaceae; genus Methylobacterium; species Methylobacterium sp. E-046. The sequence goes on from NZ_JAKSYP010000172.1 coordinate 107,465, forward strand.
GCAGGACCCGGTCGAGGGCCCGGCAGGCGGTGGTCAGATCCGCCCGCGACTTGGCGTCCGCGATCGCCGTGAGCAGGGCGTCGATGGCCGAGTCCGCGATCCCCGACAGGTTGTTGGAGCCCGCAGTCCCGGCCGCCCGGGAGCCGTAGGTCTCGCGCAATTCCGCGCCCGGGGTCACGCCGCTGCTGTACCGGCGCGCCGTGAGATCGAAGTCGAAATCCTTGAGCCGGGCTTGATACTGCGACGGATCGACCGTGCGTTGCGTCGCCTTGATCCCGAGCAGGCCCAGGTTGCGGATGAACGGCTGCGTGACCGCCTGGAAGACCGGGTCCTCGTCCAGCACCTCCAGGGTCAGGGGCTGCCCGCCGGGCAGCGCGAGGCTGCCGCCCTGGCGGGTGCAGCCCGCCTCCCGCAGCAGCGCGTCGGCGCGCTTGAGCAGGGCGCGGTCCTGGCCGGACCCGTCCGAGACGGGCGGCGTCCAGGCCTCGCCGAACACCTCCGGGGGCAGATCCTTCAGCGGCTCCAGCAGAACCAGTTCCTCGGACGACGGCTTGCCTGTCGCCTTGAGATCGGAATTCTCGAAGAACGACGCCGTGCGCGCGTAGGCGCCGTACATCAGATTCCGGTTCGACCACTCGAAGTCGAAGCACAGGCCGATCGCCTCGCGGACCCGGGGATCGCGGAACGCCGCGCGGCGGGTGTTGATCCACCAGCCCTGTGTGCCGCTGGGTCGGGCATCCGGCACCGTCTCGCGGACGACCCGGCCCTCGGCCAGCGCCGGGAAGTCGTAGCCGGTCGCCCAGACTCGGGCGGTGAATTCCTCGCGGAAGGTGAAGGCGCCGCTCTTGAACGCCTCGAACGCCACGGTGCGGTCGCGGAAATACTCGTAGCGGATCGCGTCGAAGTTGTTCTGGCCGACATTCACCGGCAAGTCCGCGGCCCAGTAATCCGGCACGCGCTCCAGACCGATGGAGCGGCCGGAATCGACCGTGCCGACCCGATACGGGCCCGAGCCCAGGGGCGGCTCCAGGGTCGAAGCTTCGAAGTCGCGGCCGCCGTAATAGGCGGCGGAGAAGATCGGGAGTTGCGCCACGAACAGCGGCAGATCCCGGGCGCGATCCGGCGCGAAGGTGACGACCAGCCGCGCGTCGTCCTCGGCGCGGGCATCCGTCATGGCGCGGATTACCTCGGCGATCTCCGGGTGCCCCTTGTCCCGCAGGAGCTTGAGGCTGAAGGCCGCGTCGCGTGCGGTGAGCCGCGAGCCGTCGTGGAACCGGGCCTGCGGGCGGAGGGAGAACACGTAGGTCAGGCCGTCCGGGCTCACCGCGACCGAGCGCGCCGCGAGGCCGTAAACCGCGTCCGGCTCGTCGAGGGCGCGGACCATCAGGCTGTCGAAGGTCAGGTTCATCCCGGCCGCGCCCTCGCCGCGCAGCACGTAGATGTTGAGCGTGTTGAAGGTGTTGAGTGCCTGATTGCCGATCGACGCGGCGAGCTGGCCCGAGAACCGGCCGCCTCGGGGCGCCATCGGATTGACGTAGGCGAAGCGCTCGAAATCCGGGCCGTATTTCAGCTCGCCGAAGCTCGAGAGGCCGTGCCGCTCCCCATCGGCGGCCCGGACCGCGCGGCCGGGCCGGATCGCCGCGAGGGCACTTGCGCCGAGGACGAGGGCGCGGCGGCTCGGCGTCCAGATCCGCCTCAACGGGGCGCCCCGGTCTTGGCGGCGAGCTTCTCGTCGTACCACCACGTCGTCGGAAAGCCGGAACTGGCGTAGAGCGGCAGGATCGCCGGGTGGCCGAACCGGTTCCAGCGCAGGGTCCGCTGCTGGTCGGAGGCCCATTGCGGCACGACGTAATCGTGGGCCAGCAGCACCCGGTCGAGCGCCCGGGTCGCGGCGATCACCGTGGGCCGGTCCTTGGCGAAGATCACCTTCTCGATCAGCGCGTCGATGCCGGGATCCTTGATCCCGATCAGGTTGCGCGAACCGGGCTTGTCGGCCGCCGCCGAGCCCCAGTACTCGCGCTGCTCGTTTCCGGGCGACAGCGACTCGCCCCAGTTCGACGTCGTGATGTCGAAGTCGAAGTTGCGGATTCGGTTCTGGTACTGCGCTTGGTCGATCACGCGCAGCGTCGCGTCGATGCCGATGAGCTTCAGCTGTGCCGAGAACGGCAGGATCACGCGCTCGAAGGTGCTCTGGAACTCCAAGAACTCGACGGTCAGCGGCTCGCCGGTCGCCTTGCTGACCATCTTGCCGCCGCGCAGGTCGTAACCCGCCTCGCGCAGCAGGCCGACGGCTTCGCGGAGGTTCTTGCGCACGGCCTCCGGACTGTCGTTCACCGGGTTCGCGTAAGGCGTGGTGAAGACCGAGGGCGGGACCTTGTCCCTGACGCTCTCGAGGATCGCCTTCTCGTCGCCTTCCGGCAGGCCCGTGGAGGCCAGTTCCGAGCCGAAGAAGTAGGAGTTGATGCGCTTGTAGAGGCCGTAGAACAGGGCCTTGTTCATCTCCTCGTAGTTCATCGCGAGGTTGAAGGCTCGGCGGACGCGCGGATCCTTGAACTTCTCCCGGCGGGTGTTGAACGTGAAGGCCTGCATGAGGCCCATGCCGCGGTCGGGGAACGCCTCCTTGATCAGGCGTCCTTCCCGCACCGCCGGGAAATCCTCGTAGGCCGTCGCCCAATTCCGGGCGATGTTCTCGACACGATAATCGTAGAGGTCGCCCTTCAGCGCCTCGACCAGCACGGTGCCGTCGCGGAAGTACTCGTAGCGCTCGGTATCGAAGTTGTAGCGGCCGGCATTCACCGGTAGGTCCTTGCCCCAGTAATCCGGCACGCGGGTGTAGGTCGCGGTGCGGCCGGGCTCGAACTTCGCCAGCCGGTAAGGGCCGGAGCCCAGCGGCGGTTCCAGGGTCGTCTCGGTGACGCTGCGCTGCCGGCCGCTGGCATCCTTGGCGGTCCACCAGTGCTTGGGCAGGATCCGGAGTTGCCCGATGACCTGCGGCAACTCGCGATTGCCGGTCTCCGAGAAGGTGAAGGTCACCTCGTGCGGCCCGCTCGCCTCGGCCTTGGCGACGGTCTGATAATAGGCGGCGTAGAACGGGCTGTTGGCCTTCAGCACGTCGAAGGACCAGACCACGTCCTCGGGGGTGATCGGCTTGCCGTCGTGCCAGCGGGCGTCCTCGCGCAGCCGGTAGGAGACCGAGCCCAGATCGGGGGCGATCCGCACCGCCTCGGCGAGCAGACCGTAGGAGGTGAACGGCTCGTCCGCCGATTCCGTCATCAGCGAATCGTAGATCTGCTGGATGCCGCCCTCGAGGTCGCCCTTGAGGCCCGTGACGACGATGTTGAAATTGTCGAAGCCGCCCTGCGCGCCGAAGCGGACCATGCCGCCCTTGGGCGCGGCCGGGTCGGCGTAATCGAAATGCTTGAAGGAGGGGCCGTATTTCGGCTGACCCATCAGCGTGATCGCGTGGGTCCATTGCCCGTTGGCGGCCGGCATCGCGGCGGGCGTGGACGGCATCGCGACCGGCTCCTGCACGCGCGCAGGGGTGAACTGGAGGCAGGCGACGAGGAGCGTCGCGGCGAGGAGGCGTCCGGTGGCGGTCTGCGCTGTCACGGGCAGGCTGTCTCCGTTGTGTCGGGCCGCGCGGAGCGCGGATGAGTACCGTGGCTCATAGGCCGGGGGAGCCCCGCCCGTCGAGCGCGCTGGCTCCCCCGCCGAGGGGCGTGAGAGGCGCGGGTTCTCTCCCCGCCTGCGGGGGTAGGGCAGCGCGCGGAAAACCCCCTCACGCGGCCCGGCCCCGCCGGCCCTCCACGAGCCACATGGCGAGGACCGCCGCCGCCAGCGCCGCCAGGGCGGCGAGGCCCAGCGCGAGTGGGTAGACCTCGACGCCGCGGATGTTGGCGCTGTCGCTCGGCCGGAAGCCGATCCAGTCCGCGCCCGCGAGGCGCCCGCTCCGCACGGTGGCGAGGCGCGGGACCTGGAGGCCGCCGCCGGTCTCGGCGACCCGGCGGACCGAGCCGCCCGATCCCTCCGCCACGGTCTTCAGGCGATCGGTGTCGCTGAAGACGTCGGCGAGTTCCCGCGGGTTGGCCGGGCCGACGCTGACGAAGGCGACGAGGTTGCCCGAGCGCAGGGTGTGCAGCCCCAGTGTCTCGGCGTCGAACGTCGCGGTGAACAGGCCGGGCTCGCCGGGCTTCAGCGGCAGCGTCGTCACCTTGCCGGTGGGACCGGTGACGGTGACGGGCTCGGCCTGATCCGCCATGGTCTGGCGCTCGACGCGCACCTCGCGACCGTGCCCGGTCATCTGCGCCCGGAGCGCCTCCTCCTCCAGCGCCGGCTCCTTCATGAGCCAGTGGCCGAGGCGGCGCAGCAGGTCGAGATAGGGACCGCCCTCCTGATAGCCCCGCGCCCACAGCCACGCGTGGTCGGACAGCAGCAGTGCGACGCGACCCTTGTCCTCGCGCGACAGGGCCAGCAGCGGCAGTCCCTCGGCCCCCGACAGGATCGGCTGGATGCCGGCGCGGGTCCGCGCCTCGACGATGCGCAGCCAGTCGCCCCAGGCGGGCGGGTTCGCGTCCGAACCCGGCAGCGCGCGGGTCACCGGATGCCGCTGGCCGGTCTGGGTCGGCGTCGCCTTGTAGGGCTTCTCGACAACCCGCCCGTCCGGGTCGCCCGGCAGGATGCCGGCGAGCCGGGTGCGGGCGAGGCTCGCCGGCCCGGCGAATTCGGGGCCGGCCGCGATGAGGAGGGCGCCGCCCTCGCGCACGTAGCGGACGATGTTGTCAAAATAGGCCTGCGGCAGCACGCTCTGGTTGGCGTAGCGGTCGAAGATGATCAGGTCGAAGTCCTTGATCTTCTGGACGAACAGCTCGCGCGTCGGGAAGGCGATCAGCGAGAGTTCGGAGATCGGCGTGCCGTCCTGCTTCTCCGGCGGGCGCAGGATGGTGAAGTGGACGAGGTCGACGTTGGCGTCCGACTTCAGCAGGTTGCGCCACGTCCGCTCGCCCTGGTGCGGCTCGCCGGAGACGAGGAGCACCCGGAGCTTCTCGCGGATGCCCTCGATGGGCAGGACTGCGCGGTTGTTGACCGTGGTGAGTTCGCCCGGCAGGGGCTCGACCTCGATCTCGACGACGTTCGGCCCGCCGTGTTCGATCCGAGTGGTCAGCGAGAACGCCTTGTCGGTGACGACGTCCCGGCGGCCGATCTCCTCGCCGTCGCGACGGATGGTGACGATGGCGTGGCCGGTTCCGCCGCGCTCCATGACCTCGGCCCGGATTGTCAGGTCCTTGCCGACGATACCGAAGCGGGGCGCTTCCAGGAGCTTGATCTGCCGGTCGCGCTCGTCCGGATGGCCGGTGACCAGGACGTGCAGCGGCGCCTTGATGCCGAGCTGCGCCATGGAGGCCGGGATATCGTGGACCACGCCGTCGGTGAGCATCACGATGCCGGCGAGGCGCTCCGGCGGCACGTCGGCGAGGGCTTGGCCGAGCGCCGTGAACAGCTTGGTGCCGTCGTCCCCGTCCTTGGAATCCGGCACGTCGATGAAGCGCGGCTCGATGTTGGTCAGCGCGCCGAAGCGCCGCTGCAGCTCGGCACGCACCGCGTCGGTCATCTGCGGCCGGTCGCCCAGGGCCTGCGATCCGGACCGGTCGACCACGATGGCCGCCACGTCCTTCACGGGTTCGCGGTCCTCGCGCACGAGCGCGGGGTTGGTGAGCGCCGCCAGCACCAGGGCGAGGACGAGGACGCGCAGCAGCGCAGTCCGCCCCCGGGCCAGGACGGCGAACACCGCCAGCACGGCGACGATCACGCCCAGGATGGCGATGGCCGGCCACGGCAGGAGGGGTGTGAAGCTGAGGCTCAGCATGGGGCACCACCGTTCCCTTCCCCGTCTGCGGAGGAGGGCGGCCCGGCCGTCAGGCCGGGTCGGGAGAAGGGGCCGACGGCGCAGGAAACGGGCCGGCCTTCATGACCGTCTTCGCCCCTCCTGTCGCGCAGGGGAGTGGTCCCCGCAGAGGGGGGAGGGGGAGCGGCGTCGCGCGCGTCGTCTCGAGGAGACATCACTGTCCCAGCCGTTCCAACAGCGCGGGCACGTGGACCTGATCGGCCTTGTAGTTGCCGGTGAGCGTGTACATCACGATGTTGACGCCCCCGCGGAACGCCATCTCGCGCTGGCGCTGGTCGCCGCCGACCACGGGATAGAGCGGTTCGCCGCGGCGGCCCACCGCCCAGGCGGCGGCGAGATCGTTGCCGGTGATGATGATCGGGCTCACGCCGTCGCCCGCGCGGGCCGGACGGCGCTCGGCACCCTCGGCGGCGGGCGGCAGGGCCTCCACCCAGGTCTGGCCGGTGGCGTAGCGGCCCGGGAAGCTGTCCACGAGGTAGAACGCCTTGGTCAGCACGTGGTCGAGGGGCACCGGCTCCAGCTCCGGCACCTCGAGGGTCGCCAGCATCGTGCGCAGATACGTCGCCTCCGGCGAGGGCGGCCCGCCCGGCCGGGCGGTGAGCGCATCGCGGGTGTCGAACAGGACCGTGCCGCCGTTGCGCATGAAGGCGTCGATCTTGCGGATCGCGGCTTCCGACGGCTGCGGCCGCGACGGCGCGATCGGCCAGTAGATCAGCGGGTAGAAGGCCAGCTCGTCCTTGGCCGGGTCGATTCCGGCCGGCTCACCCGGCTCCAGGGCGGTGCGGGACGACAGCATCTGGGTCAGGCCGGTGAGCCCGGTCCGGCTCGCCTCGTCGAGGGCGGCGTCGCCCGTGATGATGTAGGCGAGGCGCGTGACCAGCGCCGATTCGATGCCGTTTGGCCGGTTGGCTGCGGGCTCCTCGGCGCGAACCGGCAAGGCCGGCAGCGCCGCGAACAGCAGCAGGCCCGCGAAGGCCAGCATCGCCGGCCGGCCGCGCAGGCGGCGCGCGAGGCCGCCGCGGCGCAGGAAGCCGCCGAGCCACAGGCCCGCCAGGGTGTCGAGGGCCAGCAGCAGCAGCGCCAGGGTGAACAGGCTCGGGCGCAGGTCCACGGTCTCGGCCCCGGCGAGGGACCCGGTGCGGGCGTCCGCGATCGCCGCGATGTCGAGGGGCTTCAACCGGTCGTCCGGTTTCAGGGCGTTCACGCTGATGCCTCCGTCCGGCGGTCCGTAGAAACCCGGCGGGTGCTCCATGGTCGCGCGTTCGGCGTAGTCGGCCGAGACCGCGGTGGCCGAGGCCGGCGGCGAGCCCAGTGCGCCGAACCCGTCGAGGGTCACCCGGGGGGCGAGCACCGGGGCGGCGGCCCGCGGGGTCTCGCCCTGGACGGGGGCCGAGGCGCCCGCCAGCGCCACGACCCGCCGGAGCATGTCGATGAACAGCCCCGAGAGCGGCAGGTTCGACCACGTGGTGTCGGCGGTGACGTGGAACAGCACGATCGTGCCCTGGCCGCGCTTCTGCGCGGTGACGATCGGGGTGCCGTCCTGGAGGGAGGCCCAGGTCCGGTTCGGCAGGTCGCCGTCCGGCTCGGCCAGGATCTGCCGGCGCACGCCGATATCGGCCGGCGGCGTGAGGCCCGCGAACGGGCTCTCGGGCGGGAACGGCGCCAGCGTCTTGGGGCTGTCCCAGGACAGGGTGCCGCCCAGCGTCCGGCCGCCCCGGCGCAGGCGTACCGGCACCAGCGGATCGTTGCCGGCCGCGAGGCGGGGCCCGGCGAAGCGCAGCAGCATGCCGCCGTCCTTCACGAAGCCTTCGATTCGGGCGGTGGTCTTCTCGTCCAGCGCGCCGACATCGGCGAGGACGAGGACCGAGACCTGATTGTCGAGGAGCTGGTTGATCGACTCCGCCGTACCCTTGGCGCCCCGGGCCTCCTGAACGTCCGCGAAGGGCTGGAGCGCCCGCGACAGGTAGTAGGTCGGCGCCAGCAGAGGCTGGGCCTGATCGAGGGTGCCGCCGAAGACGAGCCCGACCCGGCGCCGCTTGCCGCGCTCGTCCTGCAGCACCACGGCACCGGCCGAGCGCTCGCCCGCGATTTCCAGGCGGCTGATGCTGTTGCGCAGTTCCACGGGCATCTCGAAGGTCGCGTCCGCTTCCGTGGCATCCGCCGCGAAGGCGAAATCGCGCTCGGCGAGCGGCAGCCCCTTCTGGTCGAGCGCCCGGATGACGCCGACATCGCGCCCGTTCGGGGTCGCGCGGAGCGCGTGCGTGACGAGCTTGCCGGCCTTCTCGGTGGCGGTGAGGGCGAGCGCGGGCGGTTTGTCGGCGCGCAGCACGGTGAGCGCGGCGCCGCTGCCGCCCGCGAGGTCGGCGAGGCCCTTGGCGAAGCGCTCGTCGCTCCCGCCGGCGACGCCGTCGCTGATCCAGACGAGGCCGGCACCCCGGTTCTTCTCCAGAAAAGTCTCGATCGCCGCGAGATGCGCGTCGCGGGCGGGCAGGATCGGGCGCGGCGCGATGGCGCGCAGGCGCTCCAGGGCGGCGGCCGGCGTCTTCGCCTCGAAGGCCGCGGCGGCGTCGGCCAGCCCGATCACCGCCACGGGCCGGCCATCGCGGGCGGCGCCCTCGACGGCGTCGGTGGCGACGCGCAGGCGGGCGCGCCAATCGTGGGCGGCCGGGAAGCCGTTGTCGAAGAGCACGAGCAGCGCGCTGCGGCCGCCCCCGGCTCCCACACCCCCGGCGTTCCAGACCGGCCCGGCGACCGCGAGGATCAGGGCAGCGGCGATCAGCAGGCGCAGGGCGAGCAGCCAGGGCGGGGTACGTGCAGGGGTCTGCCGCTGCGGGATCAGGTCGGCGACGAGCTTCAGCGGCGGGAAGTTGATCCGTCGCGGGCGCGGCGGGGTCACCCGCAGCAGGAACCACAGGGCCGGCAGGCCGATGAGGGCGGCGAGCGCCAGCGGGGCGGCGAAGGTCAGACCCAGCATGGCGGCCTCACTCCGTGCCGCGGGCGGCGATCAGCGTGGCGAGCCGCAGCGCCGCCTCGCTCGCGGGCCGGTCCGTGCGGTGGATCGTCAGGGTCCAGCCCTGCCCGCGCGCGATGGAGGCCAACGCGGCCCGGTGTTCCCCGATGCGGGCGCGGTAGCGGGCGCCCCAGGCGTCGGCGTCGCCGATATCGAGGCTGAGGCTGCCTTCGAGGTCGTGCAGCACGGCCTGCCCGGTGAACGGGAAGGTCTCCTCGATCGGATCGACGATCATCAGGATGTGGCCGCGGCTGCCGCGGCCGGCGAGGCTCTGCACGGAGGCGGCGATCCGGTCCGGCTCGGTGAGGAAGTCGCCGATCAGCACCACCTCGTCGAAGCGCGCCGGGCTCGCCCGCGGCGGCAGGTCCTGCGCGAGGCCGGCCCTGTCGGCGACGAGCGCCTGCGTCAGCCGCTCGACGATGCCGCGGGAGGCCGTCGCCCGGGTGAGACCGAGGAGGCCGACCCGCTCGCCGCCTTCCACGAAGGCGTCGGCCAGCGCCAGGCCGAGGACGAGGGCGCGCTCGACCTTCGGCGCCGAAGCCAAGTCCGAGGAGAAACCCATCGAGGCGGAGCGGTCGATCCAGAGCCAGATGTTGTGGGCCGCCTCCCATTCGCGCTCCCGCACGTAGAGCCGGTCGTCCCGCGCCGAGCGGCGCCAGTCGACCCGCGCGGCGGCCTCGCCGGTGACGAAGGGGCGGAACTGCCAGAAGCTCTCGCCCGGCCCCGCGCGGCGGCGGCCGTGGAGGCCGTGGGCCAGCAGGCTGGACACGCGGCGCGCCTCCAGGACGAGGCGGGGCATCCTGTCGGAGAGGGCGGTCGCGCCCTCGCTCTCGCGCCGGCCGGGGGTGCGCCTGCCGGCGTCGAGGGCGTGCGTCGCGACCAAAGTCAGAGCTTCTCCGCGAGCTTGGCGATCAGGCCTTCGATGGTCTCGCCGTCGGCGCGGGCGGTGTAGCTCAGCGCCATCCGGTGCTTGAGCACCGGCTCGGCGAGCGCCTTCACGTCGGCCACGGAGGGCGCGACCCGGCCCTCGATCAGCGCCCGGGCGCGGGCGGCGAGCGTCAGCGCCTGGCTGGCGCGGGGGCCGGGACCCCAGAGGAGCTTGTCCTTCACCAGGGCGTCGCCGCCGTCGGGGCGGGCGGCGCGCACGAGGTCGAGGATCGCCTCGACCACGGCCTCACCCACCGGAAGACGGCGCACGAGGCGCTGGGCGGTGAGGAGCTGCTCGGTCGTCATCACCGCGCGGGGTCGTGCCTCGTCGACGCCCGTGGTCTCGATCAGGATCCGGCGCTCTGCGGCGCGGTCGGGGTAGCCGACGTCGATCTCCAGGAGGAACCGGTCGAGCTGCGCCTCCGGCAGGGGGTAGGTGCCCTCCTGCTCGATCGGGTTCTGGGTGGCGAGGACGTGGAACGGACGCGGCAGGTTGTGGCGGGCGCCCGCCACCGACACGTGGCCCTCCTGCATGGCCTGAAGCAGGGCCGACTGGGTGCGGGGGCTCGCCCGGTTGATCTCGTCGGCCATCAGGAGCTGCGTGAAGACCGGCCCCTGCACGAACCGGAAGGCGCGGCGGCGCTCGGCATCCTCCTCCAGGATCTCGGTCCCGAGGATGTCCGAAGGCATCAGGTCCGGGGTGAACTGCACGCGCCGTGCGTCAAGTCCCAGCACGGTACCGAGCGTCTCAACGAGCTTGGTCTTGGCCAGACCCGGCAGGCCGACCAGAAGGCCGTGTCCGCCCGCCAGGATGGTCACGAGGGCGAGATCGACGACCTTCTCCTGCCCGAAGATCACCCCGTGGATCGCGTCCCGCGCCGCGCCGACAGCGGCGAGGCAGCTCTCCGCGGTCGCCACGATGCCGTCGTCGAGGGTCGTGGCCGGGTTGATCCCCTGCGTCATGCCGCTGTCCATCTCCTGCCCGGGCCTTCGGAAAGGCCCCCGGGTGAATCGGGTGAGTGTGGGGCGGATGGTACCGGGCTGGCAAGGTCGGGATCGCCGCACGCGGAAGCGCGGTCCGCGGCGGTCGTCGGCGTTCCGCCCGGAGCCGCGGACCGCCAGGCTCATCCGGGTTCGTAACGGATCGGGGAGCGGTCGGCCTCCGGGCCCGGACCGCTCCCGGCATCATAGGGACGTCGAAGGTCAGATCTTACCCTCAAGCCCCATCGTGTAGTATTTGTGCACGATCTTATCCTGGTTCTCCAGCAGCCAGTCGATCGACGGCTCGTTGGTCATGGCCTTGCGGATCGCCTCGGTCATGCCCTTGCGCTGGATCTCGAACAGCGCCTTGTGGTCGACCGTCTCGGCCTGGATCACGCCAGGGCTCAGCCAGACCGAGCAGATGATGCCGAGGTCGTTGGCCTTCTCCTTCGGGATGTAGCCCGCCCGCACGGCGTCGAGCACGCCGTTGGCGATGGCGAACTGCACCGTGCCCATGAGGATCGACGTGTACTTGCTCTCGGTCACGCTGACCTTGGAGACGCAGAGCGTCACGGGGCGGACCATGATGTCGGTGTTGAGCAGGGCGAAGACGCGGCTGTGGCCGACCACTTGGTCGCCCGTCAGCGTGGCGAGTGCCGTGCCGACCGGACCGTCGAGCTCGCCGATGATCACTTCCGGCTCGGAGGCCGTGTTGGGCGGTCCGCCCGCCACGAGTGCTTCGCCGGCGCGGAGGATGATGCGTTCACTCATTGAGATTGGCTCCCTGGGTTGCGGCCCGATCGGGCATGTCGCGGTCGTCGTAGCGCATGCCGGTCGGGGATGCTCCCCTTAGCAGGCGATCGGATCGGGCACGGCCGTCCACCGACATCGCCGCACCTCGTCCGCAACCCCGGCCGCGGCGCGGGGATCCGCCCCGGGTCTTAACCCCGGGTCTTGGCGCGGGCGACCCGGGCCATTAGGAAGGCGCCCAAGCCGGAGCGGTTCCGCCCGCGACCCGTCCACCGGCCGAACCCTCTGATGTCTCTCGCGGATCGCGGTGTGGGCAGCTTTGCGGGCTTCCCGCGTATCCGGACCTGACCATGCGCCTTCGAGATGTGTTCGTCGTCGGATCGTCGGAGAAGGCCGGCCTCGCCGGCGCCGCGCAATCCCTCGCGCGCCCGCTGACACGGCGCCTCAAGGGTCGCCGCCGCAGCGAGCCCCGCCAGGCGGACCTCGTCTGTGCGGTCAAGGAATCCGGCCTGTTCGATCCGGCCTGGTACGCCCGGCGCTATCCGGACGTGGTCGGCGAAGGGATCGACCCGGTGGTCCACTACGCGGTCCATGGCGGGCGCGAGGGGCGCTGGCCGCACCCGCTGTTCCACGGCGACCTCTACCTCGATTCCGTTCCGGGGCTCCGGGCCGAGGGCATCAACCCGCTGCTCCATTACATCGATCGCGGTGCCGCAGCGGGCATCCGGCCCAACCCGCTGTTCGACCCGGACTGGTACGCGACGCGCTATCTCGGCGGCGCCGAGCACCGCGCCCGGGCGTTCTCCGATTTCCTGTCCCGGACCGACACCGACCCGTCGCCGCTGTTCGACACCGCCTGGTACCTGTCCCGCTACCCGGATGCCCGCGCTGCCGGCGGCAGCGCCCTCAGCCACTTCTTCGAGACCGGAAGGAAGCAGGGCTACCTGCGCAACCCGGAGGAATTCGCCGGCCTGTCGCGGCACGTCGACCTGATCCGCCAGTCGGGCCTGTTCGACGCCGCGTTCTACCGCAGCCGCTGCCCGGAGGCCGAGACCAGCGGGCTCGAGCCGCTGGAGCACTACGTGATGGCCGGCGGCTACCGCCGCACCGCGCCCCATCCGCTGTTCGATCCCGACTGGTACGCGGCCCAATCCGCCGCCGTGCGGGCCGACAGCCTCAACCCCCTGGTCCATTACCTGGAGCACGGCGCCGCCGAGGGCCTCGACCCGGGGCCCTGGTTCGACACGCGCTGGTACACCGAGACCTACCTGGCGAACCCCGCGGCCGATGACGCGGCCGGGCAGAACCCGCTGGCGCATTTCCTCGCCGATGGCGGGCGCACGATGAGCCCATCGCCGCGCTTCGATGCGCCCTGGTACCGCGCCCGCTACCCGAAGGTCGCCGCCCTGGGCCTCAACCCGCTGGTCGACTACGTCACCACCGGCCTGGAGGCGGGCCGCCTGACCCGCCGCGTCCCCGGCGCGGCGGTGCCGGAAGCCTCCGACGCGCGCCTCTCGTGCCTCAAGCGCGAGAGGCGCCAGCACGGCCGCACGGCCCTGTTCATCACCCACTGCCCCGAGGGGCGGATCCGCGGCCACGTCGAGCCCTACCTGAGGGCCTTCGCGGAGAACGGCGCGGACATCGTCCTGATCATCGCCGCCGACCAGCAGAAGAACGCCGTGCCGCAGGCGATCCTGGACCTCTGCGCCTCCGTCTACCTGCGCGACAACCGCGGGTTCGATTTCGCGGCCTGGGCGCATGTCCTGCTGGAGGATACCGACCTCCTGGATTCCGAGACGCTCTACCTCGCCAACGACAGCCTCGTCGGGCCCCTCGACCGCGGCGACTTCGCCGGCCTGCTCGCCAAGATCGACGCCTTCCCGGAGGCGGTGATCGGGCTCGCCGACAATTTCTACTACAGCCACCACCTGCAGAGCTTCTTCCTGGCCCTGAAGAGGCGCTGCCTGTCCTCCTACGCGTTCAGCCAGTTCCTCCTGTCCGTCGCGAACTGGCCGGACAAGAACGCGGTCATCACCGAGTACGAGCTGACCTTCTCGGGACGGATGCGTGCGGCCGGACTCGGCATGCGCAGCCTGTTCTCGGCCCAGAACAAGCACATGTCGCTGGTCAACGACCCGCGCAACAACCGCACCCTGTTCGATTGGGAGAACATGCTCAGCCAGGGCTTCCCGTTCGTGAAGCGCTCGCTGCTGGGCGAGCACGCCGCGATCGGCGGGGCTGCGGTGCGCGAGGCGATCGCCGAGCGGGGTTTCGACCTCGACCGGCTCGACGTCACCTACACGTATCCGGGCGGGCGGATCTGGGCGGACCTGCGCAGGCCCCAGGCGCCGGACCGGCCGCTGCGCGTCGCCTACGTCTCGCCGATGAACTACGCCAACGGGCTCGGCGTCGCGGCCCGCAGCTACGCCCGCGCCCTGCACCGCGCGCCCTTCGCGCTGAACGTCCACCCGATGGAGCGGCCGTTCCACGTCCATGCCCGGGTGGCGCCCGCGTGGCAGGCCCGGACCTTCTCGGGGCCCGCCGACGTCGCCCTGGTGCATTTCAACGGCGACAGCTGGCACTCGCTGATGAGCGACCGGCAGCGGGCGACCGCCGCGGAGGCGCGGCTGAAGATCGGGCTGTTCGTCTGGGAGACCTCCCACGTGCCCGGCGGCTGGCTGCAGACCGTCGACGGCCTCGACGCGATCTGGGCGCCCACGGAGTTCTGCGCGTCGATCTTCCGGCAGATCACCGACATCCCGGTCGACGTCGTGCCCTACGTGGTCGAGAACGAAGCCGGCGAGCCGGCGAGCGCCGCCGCCAAGGCCAACCTGCGCAAGGCCTTCGCGATCGACCCGTCCAAGCGGGTGATTCTCTACGCCTTCGACGGCTCGAGCTACCTCGCCCGCAAGAACCCGCACGCGCTGATCCGGGCCTTCCGGGGGGCCGGCCTGGGACAGGCGGGCTGGCAGCTCGTGCTCAAGACCAAGCACGTCTTCGACCTGCCGGAGGAGGGCAAGAAGCTCCTCGACCTCGTGGGCACGTCGGGCGACGTGGTGGTGATCGACCAGCCGCTCTCCCAGAACGAGCTCGGCGCGCTGTTCGATCTCTGCGCGGTCTACGCGTCGTCGCATTCCTCGGAGGGCTTCGGCCTGACGATCGCCGAGGCGATGGAGATGGGCAAGGTCGTGGTCGCCACCGATTACGGCGGCTGCCGCGACTTCCTCGACGCCGCCTGCGGCTTCCCCGTGAAGGCGGAGGTCACGGCCCTCGAACAGACCTACGGCCCGTACCTGCGCGGCGCCGAGTGGGGCCAGGTGGACGAGGCGGACCTGACCCGGGCCCTCAACGACGCGGCCCGGGCAGTGACCGGCGGCGACGCGGCCCGGATCGGCGCCGCTGCCCGGGCGCGGATCCGCGAGCGGCTGTCCACCAGCGCGGTGGCCTCCGCCATGGAGGCGAGCCTGACCCGTCTGCTGGCGGCCGAACGTTCCTGACGTCCCGGAGACGCGACCCGTGTTGAAGAAGAAGCCGGTTCCGGCCCCGTCGGCCTCGTGGGGCACGCTCCCGTGGCCGGACGCGATCCTGCCGCTGCCCCTCGACGCCCAGTTCCGCCCCGTCGACGAGCGCCGGCTCGGCCAAGTCGCGGCCGGTCAGCTCCCCGCCTGCCGGGCGATCTTCGTCGCCCCCGCGGCCTCGGAGCTGCGCCCCGACCTCGTGGGGCACCTGACGCGCGCGCTGGCGGAGCGGCCCGATATCGGCATCTTCTACGGCGACGACGCCGTGGTGGACGGCGCCGGCCAGATCCGCAGCGTCCATTGCAAGCCGGCCTTCAACCCGGCCCTCCTCATGGCCGACGATTATATCGGCTTCCCGCTCCTCGTCCGCGTCTCGGCCCTGGCCGGTCTGAGCCCGGATTTCGGCCTGCGCCACGGCAGCGCCGCGTGGTTCCGGTTCCTGCTCGGCGCGATCTCCGCGGGGATCGGCATCGACCGGATCCCCCAGACCCTGATCGCCTCGCCGCTGGAGCGCCCGAAGGCGACGCGCACGGCGCGCGCCCACGCCCTCGACCGGTGGTTCGAGACGTCCGGCCTGCCGCTCCGCGCCGCCCCCGGGCTGACTGCGGACACGTTGGAGATCCGCCGGAGCTTCGACGCGCGGCCGGCCGTGACCCTGGTCGTGCCCACCAATCAGAGCCGCCCGAAGGACGATCAGGGCCGCGCCGTGGAGGGCGCCAAGCCCCACGTGATCAACCTGCTGGACAGCCTCGGCCGCAGCACCTACCCGGCCGACAGGATCCGCGTGCTGATCGGCGACGACGTGGCCGACGACGCGATCTATCGCGGGCGTTCCGACCGCTTCGCCGTGACCCGCCTGCTGACGACCCGGGCCCCGGGCGAGCGGTTCAACTACGCGGCCAAGATGAACACGCTCTGGCGCGCGGCCGAGACCGAGCTGGTCATCCTGATGAACGACGACCTCGTCGTGCGCCGGCCCGGCTGGATCGAGGCGCTCCTGGCCTTCGCGCTGGACCGCGGCGTCGGCGGCGCCGGCGGCCGGCTGCTGTTCCCCACGGGCAAGATCCAGCATGCCGGCATGACCGGCGGCATCTTCGAAGTGTTCGCCCACCCCTGGTACAACCGGGACGCGGCCGAGCCGACCTACGGCGACTGGGCGCTGGCGCAGCGCGACTGCTCGGCGGTGACCGGGGCGCTGTTCGCCACCCGCAAGGCGGTGCTGGAGGCCGTGAACGGCTTCGACGAGGGCTTCGCCCTCGACTTCAACGACGTCGACCTGTGCCTGAAGATGCGCCAGCTCGGCTACCGCATCGTCTACACGCCCTTCGCCGAGATGGCGCACCACGAGAGCGCCTCGCGGCAGGCCAGCTTCGCGCCCGGTTCGCAGACCGCGCGCTTCCTGCGGCGCTGGCACGACGTGCTGGCGGAGGATCCCGCCTACAGCCCGCAATTGCGGACCGACACCGACGTGGTCGCGCCCCGGGCCGACGCGACGCGCTGGATCACGGAATTGCGGGTGGAGGTTGTCTGAGAGCTGCGTTCAGCCCGGCGCGCCCGGTAGCGCGAAGCGGCGTCGAGCCCCGCTCCCACTTGGGAGAGGGCGGCTGTCGCGGGCCGTCATCGGCGTCGTGACCATGCCGGTGTCGAGCATCGCCATGTCGGGAGGAAGCCGCCTCGGCCCACCGCCGCTGCGCGTCGCTACAGCGCCTCCCCCCGCATCAGCCGCGGCCGCGACCCGCGCGCGGCCGCGGCCTCGCCAATGAAGAAGCGCTTCAACCCCGGCAACCGGTCCACGATCCCGAGGCCGAGATCGCGGGCGAGCCGCAGCGGAAGGGCATCGTTCGAGAACAGGCGGTTCAGCCCGTCGGTGGCCGCCGCCATGGCAAAGCTGTCGAAGCGGCGGGCGCGCTCGTAGGCGCGCAGGACGTCGGGGCCGCCGGGATCGAGGCCGAGGCGCAGCGCCCCGGTTACCGCCTCCGCCAGGGCGGCGGCGTCCGCGAGGCCGAGGTTGAGGCCCTGGCCGGCGATCGGGTGGATCACGTGGGCGGCATCGCCCAGCAGGGCCAAGCGCTCGGCCCGAAAGGCGCGGGCGAGGCCGAAGGCCAGGGGGTGCCGGCTCGGGCCGTGCTCGAGCGCGAGCACCCCGAGATCCAGGGTGAAACGGCGCTCGATCTCGGCCAGCACCTCGTCGGCGTCTCCGGAGAGCAGGGCGTCGGCCTCGTCCGCCCGCTCGGTCCAGACGATGGACGAGCGGTGGCCCAGATTGCCGCCGTCCCGCAGCGGCAGGATCGCGAAGGGACCGGCGGGCAGGAAATGCTCGACGGCGCGTCCCTCGTGCGGTCGGGCATGGCCGATGGTCGCCACGATGCCGACCTGTGGGTAGGACCAGCCGACCCACCCGATCCGCGCCGCCTCGCGCAGGCGCGATCGGGCGCCGTCGGCGGCCACCAGCAGGTCGCCCCGCAGGCTCTCGCCGGTCGTCAGGCGGGCGCGGATCGCCGTGCCCTCCGGAACGGCGCGCTCCACCCCTGCCGTGACGAAGGCCACCCCGACCGCCCGGCAGGCCTCCGCCAGCGCCTCGGCCAGGGGCTCCGCCTCGACCATGTGGGCGAAGGGCTCGTCGGCCGCGCGCGCATCCTCGTCCTCCCGCCCGAAGGTCAGGAAGACGGGCCGCACCGGATCGGCGAGGCGGCTGTCGCTGATCACCATCTCGGCGATCGGCTCCGCCGCGCGCGCCACGCGCGTCCACAGGCCGAGCTGGGTCAGCATCCGGCGTCCGCCCGCCGCGAGGGCGTAGGCGCGGCCGCGGTGCCGCGCGGGATCGGCGGCGCCCGGATCGATCACCGTCACGGCCAGGGCCGGGCCGTGGGCCTGCTTGAGGGCGAGCGCGAGGGCGAGGCTGGGCAGGCCGCCGCCGGCGATCAGGAGGTTGCGGCTGCCGGGGCGGGGCGTCTCGTCCGTCATCGTGGCGGATCTCCTTGGCTCCCGCGTGCGGGACGCGTGGATTGGTTCGTCGGAAACGCCTATGTCGCACGCGGGCAACGAACGGAAACCCCGCGGGCCATGACCGACGCCAATACCGATGCGGTGACGGATGCCGTCGCCGAGCTGATCGCCATCCTCGACCTGGAGCGCCTGGAGGTCGACCTGTTCCGTGGCCAGAACCCGAAGACGGGGTGGCGGCGCGTCTTCGGCGGACAGGTCGTCGCACAGGCGCTGGTCGCCGCGACCCGGACCGTGCCGGACGATCGCCCGGCGCACTCGCTGCACGCCTACTTCCTGCTGCCGGGCGATCCCCGGACGCCCATCGTGTACGAGGTCGAGCGCATCCGGGACGGGCGGAGCTTCACCACCCGCCGGGTCAAGGCGATCCAGCACGGGCGGGCGATCTTCGCCACGACGGTCTCCTATCAGGTCGCCGAGGAGGGCCTGACGCACCAGCCCGCGATGCCGGCGGTGGCGGGGCCGGACGGGCTCCTCGACGGCAAGGCCCTGGCGGCGGCCGGCGGTACCGGCATGCCCGAGGCGATCGCCGCCTATTTCGGCCGCGAGCGGCCGATCGCGCTGCGGCCGGTCGATCTCAACCGCTACATCGCGGCCGGGATGGGCGGTCGCCCGCCGGAACCGGTCTTCAACGTCTGGCTGCGTGCCGCCTCGGCCCTGCCGGATGATCCGGCCCTTCATCGGGCAGTTCTCGCCTACGCTTCCGACATGACCCTGCTCGACGTCTCGCTGATCCCGCACGCCCGGTCGGTGTTCGATCCCACCATCCAGGCGGCGAGCCTCGACCACGCGCTGTGGTTCCACCGCCCCGTGAAAATCGACGACTGGCTCCTCTACGCGCAGGACAGCCCCGCGGCCGGGGGCGCCCGCGGATTCGCTCGCGGGCAGATCTTCGACCGCGCCGGCCGTCTGGTCGCGTCCGTGGCGCAGGAGGGTTTGATCCGTCCGATCCGGGATTAAAGTCGTTTGCTGCGCGTGCGTTGCGTATCCGCCACAGGGCGGAATGCGCATTTTTGAGCAAGTTGTTTATTTCGACGGCAGATTTTCTCCGAGGCGTGCCCTGAATCTGGTCGCGCGCGGCTAATCCGTGGGCAGACCGGTGCCGCGCGGCCTCAGTCGCGGTCAAGCTTGCGTGGCATAGTCCTTGAATAGCGGCGTCCAACCGCGGGCCTTCCCGTCCCCGCGGACGATCCGGGCCGGGTCGTCCGCAGGCCGGGCGACGGCAACGGTTCCCAGGGACTTCGAAGGGGGCGTCGCCCATGAAAATCGTGATGGCCATCATCAAGCCGTTCAAGCTCGAGGAGGTGCGCGACGCGCTCACCGGCATCGGCGTCCACGGCCTGACGGTGACGGAGGTGAAGGGCTACGGCCGCCAGAAGGGCCACACCGAGATCTATCGCGGGGCGGAATACGCGGTGAGCTTCCTGCCCAAGCTGAAGATCGAGGTGGCGGTCGCCTCCGACCTGACGTCGAGCGTGATCGATGCCATCGCGGGAGCCGCCCGCACCGGCCAGATCGGCGACGGCAAGATCTTCGTGATGCCGCTGGAGAAGGCGGTGCGCATCCGGACCGGCGAGACCGACGCGGACGCCCTCTGACCCGCGGCCCGGCGCGCCCGGACCGTAGACCTCCTGAACCAACACGGACTTGAGACCTGGAGCCACGTGCCCATGAAACTTCGTCATGCCCTCATGCTCGGCTTGGGCGGGGCGGCCGTCGCCGCCCTCCTGATCGAGCCATCCCTCGCCCAGACCCCGGTACCGGAAGCCGCGTCGCCCCCGCCGTCACCGATCCCCAACAAGGGTGACACGGCCTGGATGCTGATCTCCTCGGCCCTGGTGCTGATGATGAGCGTTCCGGGCCTCGCCCTGTTCTACGGCGGCCTCGTGCGCACCAAGAACATGCTCTCGGTGCTGACCCAGGTGTTCGCGATCGTGTCGATCGTCGGACTGCTCTGGGTGTTCTACGGCTACAGTCTCGCCTTCACCAACGGCGGCGGCATCAACGACTTCGTCGGCGGCTTCTCGAAGGCGTTCCTGAAGGGCATCGACGCGAACTCGACGGTGGCAACCTTCTCGAACGGCGTCGTGATCCCCGAATACGTCTATCTGTGCTTCCAGATGACCTTCGCCATGATCACGCCCGCGCTGATCGTCGGGGCCTTCGCAGAGCGGATGAAGTTCTCCGCCCTGGTGGTGTTCACGATCCTCTGGGTCACGGTCATCTACTTCCCGATGGCCCACATGGTCTGGTACTGGGGCGGACCGGATGCCGTCGGCAACGCCGCGAAGGCGCTGGCCGCCGCCACCGACGACGCCTCGAAGGCGGCCGCGCAGGCGGCTCTGGACGCGGTCAACAAGGATGCGGGCTTCCTCTTCCAGAAGGGCGCCCTCGACTTCGCCGGCGGCACCGTGGTGCACATCAACGCGGGCATCGCGGGCTTCGTCGGCTGCCTGATCATGGGCAAGCGCATCGGTTACGGCCGCGACCTGCTCGCCCCGCACTCCCTGACCATGACGATGATCGGCGCTTCGCTGCTGTGGGTCGGCTGGTTCGGCTTCAACGCCGGCTCGAACCTCGAGTCCAACGGCACCGCCGCGCTGGCGATGCTGAACACCTTCGTGGCGACCTGCGGCGCCGCGGTGGCCTGGCTGTTCGCCGAATGGGCCCTCAAGGGCAAGCCCTCGCTTCTCGGCATGCTGTCGGGCGCGGTGGCCGGCCTCGTGGCCGTCACCCCGGCCTCCGGCTTCGCCGGCCCGATGGGCTCGATCGTGCTCGGCCTCGTGGCCGGCGTGGTCTGCTTCGTGATGTGCTCCACGGTGAAGAACGCGCTGGGCTACGACGACTCGCTGGACGTCTTCGGCGTGCACTGCGTCGGCGGCATCCTGGGCGCTCTGGCGACCGGCATCCTGGTCGACCCGAACCTCGGCGGCGTCGGCATCCCGGACTACAGCTCGAAGCCGGGCGAGATGGTCGTGGGCGCCTACGACATGATGAGCCAGCTCATCGTGCAGGCGGAGGCGGTCGGCCTGACCCTGCTGTGGTCGGGCATCGGCTCGGCGATCCTCTACAAGCTCGTGGACCTGACGATCGGCCTGCGGGTGACGCAGGAGGAGGAGCGCGAGGGCCTCGACATCGCCGATCACGGCGAGCGCGCCTACAACTACTGAGATCGGACGGCGCGCGGTCCGACGGGGCCGCGTCCCCGGCATGGGAAACCCCGGCTCCATGTGGGCCGGGGTTTTTCTTTGCCGAGGCGCGGGCCGGTGGGGGAAGGCTGCGGCCACGCCCTCATCCGGAGGCGCCTGTGCGCAGCGGAGTCCGCGAAGGAGGGCTCCAGGGAGTGCGGTGCTGTCGGGACGGCTTCTTCGCGGCGCACTCGAGGGAGCCGAAGATCAGGTGCTCACGATCCGCTGCCTCACGCCGCCCGGCTCAGAGCCGCCTTCTCCTCCGCGAAAGCCCAGTCGAGCCACGGCGTGAGCGCCTCCAGGTCCGACGTCTCGACGGTGGCGCCGCACCAGATCCGCAGGCCCGCCGGGGCGTCGCGATAGGCGCCGATGTCGAGGGCGACGCCTTCCCGGTCGAGGCGCCCGACGATCCCGGCCGCGAAGGCCGCGACCGCCGCGTCGCCGCGGGCCAGCACGTCCGGATCGGCGATCACGAGGCAGACGCCCGTGTTCGAGTACGTGGCCGGGTCGACCGCCAGCGGTGCGATCCAGGGCGTCCGGGCGACCCAGTCGTAGATCGTCCTGGCATTGGCGTCGGCCCGGGCGTGGAGCGCCTTCAGGCCGCCGATCCGCTCGGCCCAGGCCAGGGTGTCGAGGTAGTCCTCCACGGCCAGCATCGAGGGCGTGTTGATCGTATCGCCCCTGAAGATGCCCTCGATCAGCTTGCCGTCCTTGGTCAGGCGGAAGACCTTCGGCAGCGGCCAGGACGGGGTGTGGCTCTCCAGCCGCTCCACCGCCCGGGGCGACAGGATCAGCATGCCGTGCGCCGCCTCGCCGCCCATCACCTTCTGCCAGGAGAAGGTCACGACATCGAGCTTGTCCCACGGCAGCGGCTGCGCGAAGGCCGCCGAGGTCGCGTCGCAGATCGTCAGACCTTCGCGGTCCGGGGCGATCCAGGCGCCGTCCGGGACCTTCACGCCCGCCGCCGTGCCGTTCCAGGTGAAGACCACGTCGCTGCGCTTCGTGTCGATCGCCGCGAGGTCCGGCAGGATTCCGTAGGGCGTCTGGTGGATGCGCGGCGCGATCTTGAGCTGCCTGAGCGCGTCGGTGACCCACTCCTTGCCGAACGCCTCCCAGGCGGCGACCTCCACGCGCTTCGGCCCGAGCATCGTCCACATCGCCATCTCGACGGCGCCGGTGTCGGAGGCCGGCACGATCCCGATGCGGTAATCGGCCGGCACCTGCAGCACGGTGCGCGTCAAGTCGATGGCGCGGCCGAGCTTATCCTTGCCGATGGGGGAGCGGTGCGAGCGGCCCAGCGCGGCGTCGGACAGGGCGGCGGGGGTCCAGCCGGGGCGCTTGGCGCAGGGGCCTGAGGAGAAATGGGGCACGCGCGGGCGCTGCGCGGGGCGGCTGGTCATGACGGTCCATCCTTGCAGATGGGCGCTCCTCGGCGGGGAGGAGTTCCCGAGCCCGCGCATGCGCCCAAACCGCGCGCCTGGCAAGCGGCTGGCAAGCGGCTGCCGGGCGGGCAGTCTTCGGCCCATGCCCCTGGTCGGGACAGCCTCTCCGCGGGCGCGGAACAGACGATTAAGCCTGGAGCGTTAGCCTTAATGGCGTGCCGTGTTGTGTTCGAGGTACGCCTATGACTATCCACAGCGCCGCGATATTGGCGGTCTGGTCTGTTCTGCTTGTGGTTATTGGAGCCTTAACGGCCCACGCCGCGCTCCCGAGCCGCCTCCGACGCCCGGCGCCGCAGCCGCTGTGCCTCGACCCGATCGATTACGACCGCGACGGCCCGGTGATCGATTTGGAGCCGGCCTGATCGGGTGCGCTCCCGCCCCGCAGGTCCGGGCGCCGCTCGGCGGTGATGCGCTCGGCTTCCGCCCGGCGCCAGCGGGCGATGGCGGCGTGGTTGCCGCTGGAGAGCACGTCGGGAATCGCACGCCCCTCCCAGTCCCGGGGGCGCGTGTAATGCGGGTATTCGAGGAGGCCGCCTTCGAAGCTCTCCTCGACGCCGGAGGCCATCTTGCCCATCACGCCGGGCAGGAGCCGCACGCAGGCGTCGAGCACCACCAGAGCGGCGACCTCGCCGCCGGAGAGCACGTAGTCGCCGATCGACACCTCCTCGAGGCCGCGCCCGGCGATCACCCGCTCGTCGACCCCCTCGAAACGTCCGCAGACGATCAGCGCCCCCGGACCCTCGGCCAGGGCGCGTACCCGCGCCTGCGTGAGGGGACGTCCGCGGGGCGACATCAGCAGCCGGGGCCGTCGATCCTGCTCGCCCGTGGCCGCGTCGATCGCGGCGGCGAGGACGTCGCAGCGCAGCACCATCCCGGCGCCGCCGCCGGCCGGGGTGTCGTCCACCGAGCGGTGGCGACCGAGGCCGTGCTCCCGGATGTTGCGCGCCTCCAGCGTCCAGTCGCCCCGGGCGAGCGCGTCGCCCGAGAGCGACACGCCGAGGGGGCCCGGAAACATCTCCGGGTAGAGGGTCAGGATCGTGGCCCGCCAGGGCGTGTCCGTGCGCGTCATGCCGCTTGATCGCGCGCGGGGTGCGGCACGGTCAACGGCGCCGGCACCGATCGGGTCCCTCGCCGGTTGTCGGCGATGATCCGCGCCGTGGCCTCGCTCTCCATTCCCCTCGCCCTGCTCCTTGCAGGGCCGGTTCTCGCCGCGGAGCCGATGGCGCCGCCGGGCGCGCCCGCAGGCGCGTTCCCGAAGCCGGACCGGCCGGTGGCCGAGATCGTCGCCCCGCGCTGGTCCTCGGAGGCCGAGCGCGACCGGGCCGGCGAGTTCGAGGCCGTGGCGCAGGGAATGGGCATCGCGGCCGGCGAGACGGTGGCGGATATCGGCGCCGGCAGCGGCTACTACGTGGTGCGGCTGAGCCAGCGGGTCGGGCCGGGCGGCCGGGTGTTGGCCGAGGACGTCACGCCCGATTACCTCGCGGCCCTGGAGAAGCGCGTGGCGGGGCGCGCCAACGTGACGGTGGTGCAGGGCGAGCCGCACGATCCGCGCCTGTCCGCGGCCTCCGTCGACGCGGCGATCCTCGTCCACATGTACCACGAGATCACCCAGCCCTTCGGGCTGCTCCACAATCTCGCGGCCGCGATGCGCCCCGGCGGCCGGGTCGGCATCGTGGACGCCGACACCATCCCCTCTCGGCACGGCACCCCGCCGGCGCTCCTGCGCTGCGAACTCAAGGCCGCAGGCTACCGCGAGACCGCGTTTCAGCCCCTGAAGGACGGGGCCTACCTCGCGGTCTTCGCCGCACCCGCACCCGACGAGCAGCCGAGGCCGGAGACGATCCGTCCCTGCCGGGATGCGGCGACGCCGCGCTAGGGCGATCCTCGGTCGCAGCGCAGCCGGGCACTGCGCTGCGGCTTGGTTCCGGCGCGCTCGGGCCGGACCGGTGTCCCGTTCGGCGGCGAGCACTCCAGCGCTCCGGTTCCACGGCCGCCGTCCCGTCTTCATGCTTTCTCAGCCCGCGAGCCTCAGGATCGCGCTCCGTCGTTCTCGGTGCGGGCTGACGCATGCTCTTCGGACTCTGGCTCGATCAGCCCGTCTGGGCGATCTTCGCCCTCCTGGCGGTGCCGTTCGCCACCCTCAGCGCCCTCCTGTGCTTGGCTGCCCACGTGCGCCGGACCCGCCCGCTGATCGTCCGGCTCGGCGCCGGGATGGTGCCGACTTATTTCACCGCGCTCGCGACCCTGCTGGCCCTGCTCACCGGCTTCGTGGCCAACGACGCCTGGGAGCGTCAGCGCTCGGCCGCGCGTACGCTGCAGGCTGAGCGCGCCAATGCCCTGGCGCTCTACGACCTCAGCCTCGCCTCCGTGTCCGACATGCACAACATCCGGACGGCGCTGGCCGAGTATCTCGATCTGGTGATCACGCAGGAATGGCCCCGCATGGGCGAGGGCGGTTACGCGCCCCAGGCCGGAAGCGGGCTGCGGCACCTGCTCGAGGCCGTCTCCGATCCGAAGATCACCGCGGAGGCGGGCGCGCCGACGCACGCCGCCCTGCTCAGCGCCGCCATGGCGCTCAGGGCCGATCGCGGCGAGCGGCTGGCGCTGAGCCAGACCGCGAGCGACGGGACGAAATGGCTGACCCTGCTGATCCTGGCGGCGTTGACCCTTGTCGCCCTGGGCCTCGTCCATACGGAGCACCGGCCCGCACAGGCGACGGTCCTGACGACGTTCTCGCTGGCGATGGTGGCGACCCTCGGCCTGATCGCCCTGCACGAGCGCCCGTTCGACGGCCCGCTGGCGATGAGCGCCGAGCCGCTGATCATCGCGCGGGCGGCCGTGACGGGGCCCGCGCCGTAGCGGGCGATCCCGGCGTCGCGCGCTCAGCCCGGATCGTCCGCCGGCTTCTCGCCGGCCGGCGCGAACAAATCCTCCGGCGCGATGACGGTGACGCGCCGCCCGGCCAGATCCAGCACCGGCACGAAGGCCTTGGTGAACGGCAGGAGCGCGGTGGCGCCGCCGCCCAGGGGGCGCAGCTCCAGGAGGTCGCCGCCGCCGTAATTCGGCACGCCCACGACCGTCCCGATCGGGGTTCCGGCCGCGTCCACCGCCGTGCTGCCGATCAGGTCGGCCGCGTAGACCTCGTCCGCGTCCTCGGAGGCGGCCAGGCGGTCGCGGGGCACGAACAGGCCGACGCGGTTCAACACCTCCGCGGCGTTGCGGCCGGTGACGCCCGTCACGCGGGCGATCAGCATGTCGGGGGAGGAGCCCGGCGCGGGACGCACGTCGGCGAGGGTCAGCGTGCGCCCGTCCGTGGTCAGCAGGGCGCCGTAATCGGCGATCGCCAGTGGGTCGCCGGTATAGGATTTGAGGCGGATCTCGCCGTTCAGCCCGTGCGCGCGCCCGAACTCGCCCAGGAGGACGAGGCTCGGGTCGACCGCCACGGGCTTCGGGGCCGGCTTCGGGGCCGGCGCCTTGGGCGAGGTCGCGGCGTCCGGCGCAATCGCGCCGACCGCCGTACTCGTGCGGCCGCGGCGGCCGCCGTCGCGGGGAGAGGGACCTGCGGGGCGGCGCGCCATGACCGGAGCGCCTTACGCGGCGGCGTCCTCAGCGGGCGCCGCGGCCTTCTCGGCGCGCTTGGCGGCGCGCTCCTTGGCCTTCTCGCCCGGCTCGGCCTTCTGCGGGTTGTTGCGGGTCGGGCGCTTGGCGAGGCCGGCCTGATCCAGGAAGCGCAGGACGCGGTCGGTCGGCTGCGCGCCCTTGGCGAGCCAGCTCTGGATCTTCTCGTTGTCGAGGATGATGCGGGCCGGATCGTCCTTGGCCTTCATCGGGTCGTAGGCGCCGACCTTGTCGATGAAGCGGCCGTCGCGCGGGGCGCGGGCGTCGGCGACGACGATGCGGTAGTAGGGGCGCTTCTTGGCGCCGCCGCGGGTGAGGCGGATCTTGAGGGCCATGGTCTTACTTTCTCTCGGTGTCGGTCGCCGACTCGTGCGTCGCCGCGATCGACTGGTGGTGCCGGATGACCTCCTTGACCACGAAGGCCAGGAACTTTTCGGCGAAATCGGGGTCGAGCTTGGCCTCGACCGCGAGCTTGCGGAGCCGGGCGACCTGACGGGCCTCCCGGTCCGGATCGGAAGGGGGGATCCCCTTTCGGGCCTTGAGCTCGCCGACCCGCTGCGTGCAGCGGAAACGCTCGGCGAGGAGATGGATCAGCGCCGCATCGAAATTGTCGATGCTGTCCCGCAGGCGCGCCAGTTCGGGATCGACGGCTTGAGCGGAGAGGAGGCTCATTTCTTCTTCCCCGGCATGAACCCGCCGAGGCCCGGAAGCTTCGGGCCGCCGAGGCCGGGGAGTCCGGGGAGCTTCGGCATGCCCCCGCCCAGGCCGGGCGGCATCGGCGGCAGCTTGCCGCCGAACTGCTTCTCGATCTGAGCGATCTGCTCCGGCGTCGGCTCCGGCATGCCGGGGGGAAGGCCGGGCATGCCGCCCATCCCGCCGCCCATCCCGCCCCCGCCCAGGCCGAACATCGAGCCGAGCGCCTGCCCGATCCCGCGCTTGCCCTGGCCCATCGCCTTCATCATGTCGGCCATGGTCCGGTGCATCTTCAGGAGCTTGTTGATCTCCGAGACGTCGACGCCCGAGCCCGCGGCGATGCGCTTCTTGCGGCTGTTCTTGAGCAGATCAGGGTTCTTACGCTCCTGCGGGGTCATCGACGAGATGATCGCCCGCTGGCGCTTGAACATCTTCTCGTCGAGGTTGGCGCCCTCGACCTGCTTCTTGATCTGGCCCATTCCGGGCAGCATGCCCATCAGGCCGCCGATGCCGCCCATCTTCTCCATCTGGGCGAGCTGCATGGACAGGTCTTCGAGATCGAACTTGCCCTTGCGCATCTTCTCCGCGGTGCGGAGCGCCTGCTCGTGGTCGATGGTTTCGGCGGCCTTCTCGACGAGCGAGACGATGTCGCCCATGCCGAGGATGCGGTTGGCGACGCGGGCCGGGTGGAACTCCTCCAGCGCGTCGACCTTCTCGCCGACGCCGACGAGCTTGATCGGCTTGCCGGTGACGGCGCGCATCGACAGGGCCGCGCCGCCGCGGGAATCGCCGTCCATGCGGGTCAGGACGATGCCGGTGACGCCGAGCCGCTCGTCGAAGGCGCGGGCGGTGTTGACCGCGTCCTGGCCGGTGAGCGCGTCGGCGACGAGCAGGACCTCGTGGGGCCGGGTCGCGGCCTTCACCTCGGCGGCCTCGGCCATCAGGGCCTCGTCCACGGTGGTGCGGCCGGCGGTGTCGAGCATCACCACGTCGAAGCCGCCGAGCCGCGCGGCGTCCATGGCGCGCTTGGCGATCTGCACCGCCGACTGGCCGGCGATGATCGGCAGCGACTCGACGCCGACCTGCTTCGCCAGAACCGCGAGCTGCTCCATGGCGGCCGGGCGGCGCGTGTCGAGGGAGGCGAGCAGGACCTTGCGCTTCTCGCGGTCGGAGAGCCGCCGGGCGATCTTGGCGGTGGTGGTGGTTTTTCCCGAGCCCTGCAGGCCGACCATCAGGATCGGCACCGGGGCGGGGGCGTTGAGATCGACGGTCTCGGCATCGGTGCCGAGCATCGCAACGAGCTCGTCGTTGACGATCTTCACGACCATCTGGCCGGGCGTCACCGACTTGAGGACGACGGCGCCGACGGCCTTCTCCTTCACCCGGTCGGTGAAGCCGCGGACCACCTCAAGGGCGACGTCGGCCTCCAGCAGGGCGCGGCGCACCTCGCGCATGGCGGCGGTGACGTCGGCCTCGGTGAGCGCGCCGCGGCGCGTCAGTCCCGAGAGGATGCCGGAGAGGCGGTCGGACAGGCCTTCGAACATGGTCTGGACCCGCGCTTACTGTTCGAGGCCGGAGCGCTCGACGCGGCGCGCCTGGAGGGCGGCCTCGAAGCTGCGCAGGGCGCTCGCGAACTTGTCCCGGCAATCCGGGTTGCAGAAGCCGACCACGGCGCCGCTGTAGAGCGTCAGCGCGTCGGCCGAGATCGGCTTGCCCGACCACGGGCAGGTCTCGTTGATCGCGTCCTCGATGTGCAACTCGTGCTGCAACGCTTGCTGATCTCGCGTCATGCGGGTGCCTCGGCCGGCGGATCCCGTCGCGGCGGCGCGGCCCAACGCCCATCGCGCCCGAGGGCGCGCACGCGCTGTCGGGCGTTGACCTCCGGCCTCACGGGGCCGGTCGGCTTGGCACGGGTCGATCTGCTACGGATCGGGAGGGCGGGGCGTAGCCGCGATATGCGGGAAAGTCAATTTTGCGCACCCGCGCTTCGCCTTAGTGCCCCGGGGCGAACCTGCGATGGGGCGTCGCGAGGCGGTCGGGCTTTACCGATCGTTAAGCATGTTCGGATTGTCATCGGCGGGTATTCGCTCAGGACGCCCGCCGATGTCGGAACCCGCCCGCTCCACGCCGCCGATCGACGCCGGCACCCGCACCGCGCCGGGCCCGCTCCGAGACTGGCTCGCCGCGATGAAGACGCACAGCCCGGCCGAGACGCGCAGCGAGCCTCGCGCCCCGGAGATGTCGCCGGAGTCGAAGGGCGCGCGCCCCGCCGAGGCGAGCTGGTCGCCGCGGATCGTCGAGCCGGCCGTGCCGCAGAACGAGACGGTCGAGGATGCCGACCTGTCCGAGCTGATGGCCGAGAACCTGATGCTGAAGGCCAAGCTCCGCCTGGAGGCCGAGCGGAAGGACGAGCTGCAGGCGATCCTGGCGCAGGAGATCCGGGCGCTGCGCGAGCACATCCGCGAGGAGATGGGCTCCCTGGAGGATCTGCGGGCAGAACAGGAGGAGGTCCGCGCCGAGCGCGAGGCGCTTAAGGCCGAGCGCGCGCGGCTGCTTGCCGAGTGCGAGGCGATGCGGCTCGAACACGACCGGGTGCGCGTCGAGCGCGACGTCCTGCGCACCGAGGCCGTTACTCTGGCGGGTGAGCGCGACGCGCTGCGCGAGGAGCGCGACCTGTGGCGCGCGCGGACCGAGGCGCTGGCCCAGCCGTTGTTCCAGATGCAGAAGCGCTAAGCGCGCCGGTCTTCGTCGAGACCCCCGAAAAGCCGAAGGGCCACCCGAGTGGGTGGCCCTTCCATTGCCGAACCGTCGTGTCCGGCGGAACTGTCCCGAAATCGGGTCTCTGACGCGTCTTAGAGCGACGCGCCGGAGGCGACGGTCCAGGTCCGATGAGCCGAGACACACGGCTGATGACAATGAGACACTGGATCACCTCCTTTCGTTCGTTGCGGGTGAGGCGAAGGTAGGTGGCCGCGCCGGACTTGTGAAGCCCCGCGCCTGCGCCCGTTTGTCCTCCCTCGGTGCCGCGCTTCCCCACTCCGGGCACCGGGCGTATGACGGGCCATCCGTGGTCAGCCCGAACCGCCTTGAACGCGCCCTTCACGAATCCGCCGCGCCCCGCCGAGGAACCTGACCTCGATCCCGGTTCGATGCGCCAGCCGCTCGGCAATGCGTGGTACTGCGTCGGCCAGTCCCGAGGCCTCGGCAAGTCCAGCGGCAGGTCCGGCGGGAGCACGGGGCTGCGGGCCGTGGAACTGAACGGCGAGCAGATCGTGCTCGGGCGCGCCCCGGATGGCAGTCCCTTCGCGCTGCGCGACCGGTGCCCCCATCGCGGCATGGCCCTGTCGAAGGGCCGCTTCGACGGCGACACGCTGATGTGCCCGTTCCACGGATGGCGCTTCGGGACGGACGGGCGCTGCCGCGACGTTCCGACACTGTCGGAGCAGGACGCCGCCGATTTCTCACGCATCCAGGTTCAGCGCTTCCCCGTCCGAGAGAGCGCCGGGTTCCTCTGGGTGAACCCACATCTTGGTCCCGCCGCCGGGGAGGTGCCGGCGGTTCCGGCGCTGGATTTCGAGCCGGCCGGGTCGCTCGTGGTCGAACTCGTGGTGGAGGCCTCCTTCGATCTGACGACCCTGAGCCTCGTGGACCCGGGGCACGTCGCCTTCGTCCATGATTCCTGGTGGTTCCGCCCCTCGAAGCAGCTCCGCGAGAAGGTGAAGACCTTCCAGCCGGTGCCGCACGGCTTCGTCATGACGAGCCACGCCACCACGACGAGTTCGCCGATCTACCGGCTGCTCGGCGGCGTGCCCGAGGTCGAGATCGAGTTCCGCCTGCCCGGGGTGCGCCTGGAGCGCATCCGCGCGGGCGAGAAGCGCGTGGCGAACTTTACCTTCGCGACGCCGCTGACCGCCGACCGGACCCTTCTTACCAACGCCCTCTACTGGAGCATGCCGGCGCTGAACCTGCTCAAGCCGGTCGCGCGCCCGTTGATGCGGCAGTTCCTCACCCAGGACCAGGAGGTGCTTCAGCACGCGCAAGCCGGCCTGGATAGAAAGCCCACCATGGTGCTGTTCGGCCAGGGCGATCTGCCCTCGCAATGGTATTTCCGCCTGAAGCGCGAGGCGCTGGAAGCGGCGCGCGACGGGCGGTCCTTCACGAACCCGCTGGAGCGGCGGGACCTGCGCTGGCGCTCCTGACAGTGCGCCGGCTGTAGTTCCGAAAGCCGGTCGTTTAAGGCATTGTTAACCATAGGAGATCAATCGTTTCGGTGCATTACCTCTCATTGAGACAATTTGCGCTGATGCCTCGCTTCTTCATCGATCTTCATGACGGCTTGCAGCCGATCCGCGATGAGGTCGGCTTCGATCTTCCGGACCTGCCGGCCGCGCGCGCCAAGGTCACCCGCATCATGTCGGCGATCGCCCGCGACATGCTGCCCGACGTCGAACGTCAGGATTACGTCGCCTGCGTGCGCGACGGTGTCGGGAAGGTCGTCTATCGGGCGCGGCTGTCGCTGGCCGCCGAGGCGGTCGACTGAGCGGGCCCGCTGCCCAGTCGCTGCTGAGGCGTCCCTGAATTTCCCCGGGGTCTCCCCTGAGGCGCCCGGCCGCGCCGCCGGAGAGCTTGACCGGTCCGCGCCTGCGGCCATCTCACACCCATGAAACGGCGCAGCCTGCTTACGGTCGCCAGCGCGGCCACGGTGATGACTCTCGGTGGTGTCGGCTACGCCGCCCATCGGCGCGGCAGGAACCCGTACTACAGCGGGCCGACCTCCGATCATTTCGACGGCCTGCGGTTCTTCCTGCCGGATCAGGCCACCGACAAGTCGCTGCCGGACGTACTCCGCTGGCAGGCCAAGCGGCAGCGCGAGCCCTGGCCGAAGAGCGCCCCCAGCCCCTATCCAGCGGACCATCCGCCCGAGCGCGTCGCCGGCCTGCGGGTCGTGCTCATCGGCCATGCGAGCTACCTCGTGCAGGTCGCGGGCCGCAACATCCTGATCGATCCGGTCTTTGCCAGACGGGCGAGTCCCGTCCGCTTCGCCGGGCCCCGGCGCGTCAACCCGCCGGGCATCGCCCCGGCCGATCTTCCGCCCATCGACGCGGTGCTGATCACCCACAATCACTACGACCATCTCGACGGGCCGAGCCTCGCGCGGATCTGGCAGCAGCACCAGCCGCTGATCGTGGCGCCCCTGGGCAACGACGCCATCCTGCGCGGCTACGACGACACGATGCACGTCGAGACCCGCGACTGGGGCCAGACGGTCGATCTCGGCGACGGGCTCCAGGTCTACCTCACGCCGGCGAACCATTGGTCGGCCCGGGGCGTCAACGACGGGCGCATGGCCCTGTGGTGCGCCTTCGTGATCACCTCGCCCCGCGGCGTGCATTACCATGTCGGCGATACCGGCTTCGGCGATGGCGGCCTGTTCCGCGAGATCCGAGCCCGCTTCGGGCCTCCGAGGCTGGCGACGCTGCCGATCGGCGCCTACGAGCCGCGCTGGTTCATGCGGGCCCAGCACGTCAATCCCGCCGAGGCCGTCGACGCCTTCACGCTGCTGGGCGCCGAGCAGGCCCTGGGCCATCACTGGGGCACCTTCCAGCTCACCGACGAGGGCATCGAGCGACCCGCCGAGGCCCTGACGGCGGCACTCGGGGCCGCGGGCCTGCCGCCCGAGCGGTTCCTGGCGCTCCGGCCCGGTCAGGTCTGGGAGGCCTGAACCCGCCGTCCAGCTCGGCATGATGCGTGCATCATTCTGTATGCGGCACGGGTTCGCGGCGCGGGAGCGCCGCCGCACGCCTGAGAGGCGGGCGCCGCTCCGTGCGGCGCATCCGCCCTCAGCCGAGAGACACGATGGACTCGATCAAGCCGACACGTCGATCCCTGATGGCCGGGGCCGCGGCGCTCGCCGCGGTCGCGGCTCCGGGCCGGGCCGGTGCACAGGGCGCAGCGCCCGGCGGCCTGACCTACGGCATCTCGATGACCGACCTGCCGCTCACCACCGGGCAGCCGGACCGGGGCGCCGGCGGCTACCAGTTCACCGGCCTGACCCTCTACGACCCGCTGGTGGCGTGGGAACTCGACGTCGCGGACCGGCCGGGCAAGATGGTCCCCGGGCTCGCCACCGACTGGTCCAGCGACCCGGCGGACCCCAAGGTCTGGACCTTCCACCTGCGCGAGGGCGTCAAATTCCACGACGGGTCCGGCTTCGATGCCGACGCGGTGATCTGGAACTTCGACAAGGTGCTGAACAAGGAGGCACCGCATTTCGATCAGCGGCAGGCCGCCCAGGTCCGCCCGCGCCTGCCCGGCGTGGCGAGCTACCGGAAGCTCGACGCCAAGACCGTTCTGGTCACGACCAAGACTCCCGACAGCCTGTTCCCCTACCAGATGCTGTGGTTCCTGATCTCCTCGCCCGCACAGTACGAGGCGGTCGGGCGCGACTGGGCGAAGTTCGCCTTCGCGCCGGCCGGCACCGGGCCGTTCCGGATGGGCCAGCTGGTCCCGCGGGTGCGCCTCGAACTCCTACCGAACGCCGCGTACTGGAATCCGAAGCGGGTCCCGAAGCTCGCCAAACTCACGCTCACCTGCATTCCCGAGGATCTGGCGCGGGTGAACGCGCTCCTGTCCGGCAACGTCGACCTGATCGAATCGCCCGCGCCCGACGCGGTGCCACGGCTGAAGGCCGCCGGCATGCGCGTCGTCGGCAACGACACGCCCCATGTCTGGAACTACCACCTATCGATGCTGGAGGGCTCGCCCTGGCGGGACCTGCGTCTGCGCAAGGCGGCCAACCTCGCCATCGACCGCGCCGGCGTCGTCGAGCTGATGGGCGGCCTCGCCCAGCCGGCGATCGGGCAGGTTCAGGCGTCGAGCCCGTGGTTCGGCAAGCCCAATTTCCAGATCAAGACCGACGTCGACGCGGCCCGCAAGCTCGTGGAGCAGGCCGGCTACTCCGTCCAGAAGCCCGTCAAGGCCACGATCCTGATCCCCACGGGCGGCACCGGGCAGATGCTGTCGCTCCCGATCAATGAGTTTCTGCAGCAGAGCTGGGCCGAGGTGGGCATCCAGGTCGAGTTCAAGACCGTGGAGCTCGAAGTCGCCTACACGGCTTGGCGCCAGGGCGCGGCCGATCCGAGCCTCAAGGGCGTCACCGCCGGCAACATCGCGTACGTCACCTCGGACCCGTTCTACGCGATCCTGCGCTTCTACGATTCGAAGCAGATCGCCCCGAATGGGGTGAACTGGAGTCACTATCGCAATCCCGAGGTCGACGCCCTCTGCGACCAAGTGAAGGCGAGCCTCGACGCGGATGAGCAGAACAGGCTGCTGGCGCGCATCCACGGGATCGTCGTCGATGATGCCGTGCAGGTGTGGGTGGTGCACGACACCAATCCCCACGCATTGTCACCGCGAGTGAAGGAGTATGTTCAGGCTCAGCATTGGTTTCAGGACTTGGCGACACTCGCCTGATCCCACGGGATACCTCGGGCGCGGCAGCGACGACGGGGCGGCCGGGAGCGATCTTCGTAAGAACGTGTCGGGTCGCCACGGCACGCAGGAGCGTCCCACGAGGACCCTGCTCGCTGGCGCCGTTCTGGCCCCCACCGTGCCGACGGTCGTCCCGGCTTCGGCGCAGCGGCGCAGCGCAGGTCGACATCGGACCGGGCGGCCCGCGCGTCGACCTGCATGCCCGCGCCCAGCGTGACGGTGACGTCGGCCGCGAAGAGTATCGCCGCGTCCGCACCTGCGACGAGGGTGTTACTACCGGCGTCACCGCTTCGACAAGGATCGTTCCGTGGGCCGCCGCGGCTACGGATACTGATTCGGCGCTCCACTTCGGTTTCGAGGACTAGCCCTACAGGAAGGGGCCGGCATCCGCCGGCCCCTTTTTCTGCGCGCGGAACATCCAAACACGACGCGCGACCCTGGGCAGGCGATTTCGCACTTGCAGCATGGCTGCGCTAGGATTAGGACGACCAAGCATCAAATTTCGGGAGCATCTGGCAATGACCCTTCGTATCCTCAGTGGTTTCGCCGCGGCAGCCCTCGCCGTGTCCGCATTCTCGGTTCCGGCTGCGCTGGCCAAGCCGGTGAGCGGGGCGAGCGCCGTCAAGATGATCGACACCGACAACGATGGCACCGTCGACATGAAGGAAGTGGAGGCGGTGGCCTCGGCTACCTTCGATCGCCTGGAGAAGGATGCGGACGGCACCCTTGATGCCCGCGAGCTGAAGGGTCGTCTGAGCCAGGCCGGCGTGAAGCGGGCCGATCCGGACAGCGACGGCACCCTCGACAAGAAGGAGTACCTCGCGGCGGTCGGCGAGCGCTTCAAGATGGCCGACCCGGACGGCGACGGTACCCTGGATGCCAAGGAGCTGAACTCGAAGGCCGGCAAGGCGCTCCTTGCCCTTATCAAGTGAGGCGCGGTGAGCGTTCCTGAAGGAGCGCGAAGGGAGGCCCTCGCGGTCGTATCCGCGGGGGCCTTCCCGTTTGTCGGCCTCAGGCGTCGGACGCCGCGTTGCGTTCGAGGAAGGCCCGCAGGTAGCCACCGGCGGCCCCCGCGCGTTCGACGGCCAGGAGGTGGGCGGCTCGCGGCAGGACCACGAGTTCGGCCTGAGCGATCCCCCGGCAGATCTCCTCCGCCATCGCGGGCGGCGTCGAGGAATCATCGCGTCCGGCGATCACGAGTGTCGGCGCGGTGATGGCGGGAAGAACCGGCCTCAGGTCCATGCGTCCGATGGCGCCGCAGCAGACCGCGTAACCCACCCGGTCGCAGGCCAGGAAGCGCGCGCGCACCGCCTGGATCGCCTCGGGCGCGCGTTCGGCGAAGCCGGGGGTGAACCATCGGCCCAGGGTCGCCTCGACGACGGCGCCGGTGCCCTGGCTCCGGACGGTGTCGGCGCGTTCGTTCCAGCTCTGCGCACTCGGCAAGTGCGCCGCCGTCGCCATCAGGGTCGCGCTGAGCACCCGTTCGGGATGGGCGCTCGCGAGGGCCTGAACGGTCATGCCACCGAGCGACAAGCCCACCAGATGGGCGCGGCCGATCTCGAGGGCGTCGAGCAGTCCCGCGAGGTCACCGGCTAGATCGGCGATCTCCGCGGGCGCGTCGCGGGTCTGCGAGCCGCCATGTCCTCGCGTGTCGTAGCGCAGCGTGCGGAACCGGTCCCCCAGTACCGGCAGCACTCCGTCCCACATCTCCAGCGTTGCCCCGAGGGAGTTCGAGAAGGCGACCACCGGGGCGTCCTCCGGTCCCGCGAGGACGTAGCGGAACGTGAGTCCGCCGATTGCGATCTGGGACATGCGGTAACCTCCGAATGACGGTCTCACCTCCGCGGCGCATCACGCCCGCAGGAAGCAAGCCCCGTCGAGATAGGTCTCGCTCCGGCCGATGGGCAGCACCCGCCGAAACAGCACGGGCCCGTTCGCCACAGGATCCGCCGTGCCCGTGATGCGAGGCCGCAGCCCCGATCGCGATCGTCGCTCCCGTGCTCCGGACCGCGGGCGTGCCGCCGCTCGGAGTGAGCGCTCGTCTTGCCGGCGGTCCCGCTGAGGGGGCATCGCGGCGTCCCGGTCAGGCGCGGCCCAGCGCTATCAGGCTCCAGCCGCGCTCGTGCAGGTAGTACAGAACCGTCTTGGTCACGGTCTCGGTCGACGCGATGGACCCCGCGATGAGGACGTTCCCGGTAAACAGGTAGGACAGCACCAGCGTGTCCAGGCTTCCGATGATGCGCCAGCTCACCGCCTTGGCGATCGAGCGGACCCGGCTCTCGCGGGCGAGCGCGGCCCGCTGCTCCGCGGGGACCGGACCGGCTCGGTCCTGGGCTGGCACACCTTCCCGGCCATGTCGGAATCCTGCGGTTGATTCACCGGCCAACGCGCGGATCGGCGTCGGGTCCACGGACCGCATCACGGTCCCTCCGGAATGCTGGCGCCGGCGGCCAGCCTGCAACATGTGTCGATGCGGATCACGGACATTCGCCCGGCACAGCACGCTGCGAAGCGGGAGGGTTACGCGCGATGCACGAGCCTTCGGTTCAGGATCCTACATCCCGCGAGCCTGCGACCCGCCCGGCTGAGATCTGGGAGACGGTAGCCGGTTTGGTCACCGCGAAGGTTGAGCCGGTAATCGGACGGGGTGAGACGCTGCGCGGTCCGGCGACCGACGACCTGCGCGATCTGGAGGCGCTGGCGGGGCGCCACTGCGACAGCCCCGACACGGTCCAGATCATCGCCTCAGGGCGGCGGCTCCTCGGCGATCGTCGCGAGATCGGTCCGCCGGAGGGGCCCTTCCGGCGGACCTGAGCACCCGGCCGCGGTGCGCGCGGAACGTGAGGCGGGCGCTAGGATGATCTGCGGTTCGACGGGACAGTGGTCGCGTCCCGCCCGGTCCGGGACCGGATCAGGACGATGGCCGCAGCCACCGCCCAAGCCGTGCAGGTCGGCGCGACCCATTGCTGGAGGTTCGGAAGCGTCCAACCGTACAGGAACTCGGCGCCGAGATGCGCCTCAACGGCCTCCCAGCCGGCATGCTTGAGGTCGTGCTCGCGCTGTCCGGCCTCGCGGCCGTAATAGTAGCTCGACACGACGAGGGCTGCGGTGACTTCCGGGCGCGGACCGCGCAGCGCGACCATGGCGACCGCCACGCCCACGGTCTCCAGGACCGCCGTGAGGGCGTGACTGGCCGCCGGGTTCGCGATCATGAAGGCGACGAGGGATTCGAGCATGCGTCCGCGCTTACACCGGGCCGGTGGATCTGCGGCCGAGAGCGTCTCGGATCGGCCGCGCGGGTGACGCGCCGGCCATAGGGGTACCGAGGAGCGAGAGGATGAACGACGCGTACGATCTCGGCCGCTTCGTGGCGGCACAGGAAGGCATCTATCCGCGGGCGCTGGCGGAGCTTCAAGCCGGGGAGAAGCGCAGCCACTGGATGTGGTTCATCTTCCCGCAGATCGCCGGGCTGGGCCTCAGCTCGATGGCGCGGCGTTACGCGATCCGGTCCCTCGATGAGGGACGCGCCTATCTCGGCCATCCGCTGCTCGGGCCACGCCTGCGCGCCTGCACGGCAGCCGTCAACGCCCTGTCCGGACGCTCGGCAAACGCGATCTTCGGGACTCCCGACGACGTGAAGTTCCGCTCCAGCATGACCCTGTTCGCCGCCGCCGCACCGGAGGAGCCGTGCTTCGCGGAGGCGCTGGCGCACTACTTTGCTGGCTCACCCGACCCCCTCACCCTGGAAAAGCTTGGCTGAGCCGGGCGGGTCAACGGCCCCACAGGCCCACCCGCTCGGCCCGGGCCTGTTCTTCGGCGCCGAGAAGGTCGGCCGGCGCATCCTCGGAGGCGCGCGCGCCGCCCGCCGCGAGGATCAGCGCGGCGAGATCATCACCCTCGATGCGACAGCGCGCCGTGGCGCTGTCCGAGACGCCGGTGCAGACCACTTCTCGCCGCCGCAGATAGCTCGCGAGCTGGCGGGCGAGGTGGCCGCGCTCGCCCTCGACGCCGAGGAGGCGCACGGGTCGCCCGCGCAGGGTCAGCGTTCCGGTATCGATCACCTCCGGCACACCGCGGACCTCGCCGGCCGCCGCCGCACCGGCCGGAGTTGCGACTGCGCGGGCCGCCTCGGCGCGCTCCGCCGCGGGCCGCGGCTTGCCCTTCGTGAGCTTCTCGGAGGCCCGCTGGACGAAATCGTGGAAGATCCCGGCCGGCATCTCGCCGCCGAACATCCGGTTCATCGCGCTGTCGTCGTCGTTGCCGATCCAGACTCCGACCACGAGGTCGGGCGTCATGCCGATGAACCACGCGTCCCGGAAATCCTGGCTCGTGCCGGTCTTGCCGCCGATGATCTGCCCCGGCACCCGCGCGGCTCGGCCGGTGCCGGATTCCACCACCGCCTGGAGCGAGTCGAGCATCATCGTGCGCGGCTCCTGGGCGAGGCTCGTTCCGCCCGCCGGGTCGGCGTGGACGTAGAGCGGCTGCGGGGTGCCGCCGCGGATCGCGTGGATGGCGAAGGCGTCGAGCGGGGTGCGGCCGGCGAGGACCGAGCCGTAGGCCCGGGTCATCTCCAGCAGGCTGACGCCGCCGGAGCCCAGGACGAGGCTCGGCACGTTCGGAAGGTCGGACTGGATCCCGAGCTTGCGCGCCGTGGCGATCACCGCCGGGATGCCGACCTCCTGGCCGAGTTCCGCCGCCACCGTGTTGATGGAGAGCGCGAAGGCGGTCCGGAGCGGCACCGACCCGCGGTAGCGCCCGTCGTCGTTCTCCGGCTCCCAGTCGCCGATCTTCACCGGGCGATCGACCACGATCGATTCGGGCGTGAAACCCTGCTCGTAGGCCGTGAGGTAGACGAGCAGCTTGAACAGCGAGCCCGGCTGTCGCTTGGCCTGAACAGCCCGGTTGAACTGGCTGTCCTCGTAGTCGCGCCCGCCCACCATGGCGAGAATCGCTCCCTCCTTCGACAGCACCACCATGGCCGCCTGGCCGACCTTGCGGCGCGCCCCGTCCTTGTCGAGGCGGCGGCCGACGATGCCTTCGGCGAGGCTCTGGAGGTCGAGGTTGAGGGTCGACCGGACCGTGATGTCGCCGTCCTTGCCGGCCAGGCGCTTCACGTCGCCCGCGATCATGTCGAGGAAGTAGTTGGTGCCGGGGGGCGCCTCGGGCGGCGACTTCAGGGTCACGCTCTGCTTGCGGGCCGCGTCGGCGGCGGCCGGGGTGATCGCTCCCGTCTCGACCATCGTCTGGAGCACCACGTCGGCGCGCTCCTTTGCGCCGCCGAGGTTGCGTGTCGGGGCGAGCTGCGAAGGCGCCCGCACCAGCCCGGCCAGCATGGCCGATTCCGGGAGGTTCAGGGCCTTGGCGGGCTTGCCGAAGTAGCGCCGGGCGGCCGCGTCCGCGCCGTAGGCACCGGCGCCGAAATAGGCGGTGTCGAGGTAGCCGAGCAGGATCTCGTCCTTGCTCATCGTCGCCTCCACGCGCAGCGCCAGGAACGCCTCCTGGACCTTGCGCCAGAGCGACTTTTCCTGGTTGAGGGAGGTGAGACGCGCATATTGCTGGGTGATCGTCGATCCGCCCTCGCGCACGCCGCCGCCCGCGAAGTTGCGCCAGGCCGCCCGGGCGAGCCCGCGCAGGTCGATGCCCCAGTGGCTGTAGAAACGCCGGTCCTCGATCGCCACGATCGCCTGGGCGAGGTGCGGCGGCAGGTCGGCCTGGGTGAGCTTCTGACCGCGGAAGCTGCCGCGTGTGGCGAAGACCCGCCCGTCGTCGGACTCCACCGTGATCGCCCGCTGTCCGGTCTCGACCACGGCCCCGCCGAGCGGCGGCAGCGTCAGAAGCGCGGCGAGCAGGTAGACCGCCAGGGCCAGGACCGGCAGCAGGATCGCGGCGCCGGCGAGGCGCAGGACGGGAATCCGGCCCCCGCGCCGGAATCCGGCCGCCCTGGCGCTCGGCCGCACGGCGGGGGCTGGCGGGCGGGCGGTCGAGGCCGCGTCGGGTCGCAGGCGAGCGCGGCCCCGCGCCATCAGGGCGCCGGACCGCGCCGATGCCCTGCGCCCGAGGCGGACGACGCCGCGCGCGGCCGCCGCGATCAGGACCCACAGGTGGCGGACGAGGTCCAGCGCCGCGCGCCGCGCCTCCCGGGCCGCCAAGCGCGGATCCGGGGCGGGGGCGGCCGATCCGGAATCCGGTCTCGGCGGTGTCGGCTCCTCGGCCGGGGCGCGTTCCGGCGCGTCGGGCGTCATCGCAGTGCGGCTTCCGGGACCGGGGGGTTCCGGTCGACGGCGTGTCTTAAGCCTCATCCGGATCCCTGTCCCACGCTGCGGGGACGCAATCCCGCCCGGCGAGCGTCGGACCGCGGGCCACCTGCGGTCACCGCCGGGCCGGCGGGAGCGTCGAACCGTGCTGGCTGCGCAGCTTGAAGGCGAGGATCAGCAGGAGCACGCCGAACGCGAACGTGTAGGAGCCGATCCACCACGTCAGCACCAGGGCCGACATGCCCGGGTTGATGAGGAGCGCGGCTCCGAACAGGATCGACACGACGCCGCCGAGGACGAGCCACCAGCGCCCGTAATGCAGATGCAGGCGGAACGCGGCCGCGATCATCAGGCCGCCGGTGACCAGCGCCCAGGCCGCAAGCAGGAGGACGAAGGCCCAGACGGCGGCCGCCGGCACGAGCACCGCGGCGACGCCGACGATGACGTCGACGATGCCCTCCAGCAGCAGGAAGCCCCAGCGCTCGTGCCGCTGCGCGGCCCGGACGGCGCCCACGATGGCGAAGACGCCGTCGGCGAACATGTAGGCCGCGAAGAACAGCACCAGGGAGAGCACGAAGGCGCCCGGCGCCACGAACGCCAGGATGCCGAACAGGATGGCGACGACCCCGCGCAGGGCGATGAGCCACCAGTTGCGGGCGAGGGCCGCGCTCATGGCGTCGAGGCGCGCGACCCCGACGAGGGGGACGCCGGAGGATGAGGTGGCGGTCGGACCTGGGTTCGGGCTGCTGGTCATGGCTGGACTCCGGAACGTGCTGGCAGTGCACGGCAAAGGTTCCCGGCGCAGAACGCCGCACTGCGGCAACCGTTCCTGAGCCCCGGCCAGACGATAGGGAACCTTGTAGCAGGGCCCGGCTTGTGAAGGTCGAGGCGGGCGATGTGCAGCGCCCGGTCGCTGCGAGGCGACCGGCCCATCGGGCGACGATTTCCCATGTTTGACGATCAGCGGCAGGCCTCCGAGGCCGAGGCGTGCGCGCGGCCGGTCGACGGCCGGAGCGGTGCGGTCGATCGCGATGTGCTCGACCTCGGCCGGGACCGCGCGGCTGCGGACCGCGAGACCACCCGCAAGCCCGGCACCGAAGACGCGGATCCGGCCGAGGACCCGGATACGCAGGACGGCGAAGGCGACGACGGCGACGATGATGCTTGGGCGCGGCGGCCCAACATTCTGCGGCGCCACCCGTTTGCGTTCCTGCTCGGCGGCCTCGCGGTGGTCGCCCTCTGCGTCGGCATCTTCTTCTACTGGCTCCTGTACATGCATCCGTACGAGAGCACCGACGACGCCTTCGTCGACGCGCGCAGCATCGCGATCCAGCCGAAGGTCGGGGGCTACCTCGCCGAGGTGCCGGTCACCGACAACCAGCACGTCGAGGGTGGTCAGGTGCTGTTCCGGATCGACCCCCGCGACTACCAGATCGCGCTGGAGCAGGCGAAGGCACAGGTCCAGGCCGATCAGGCCGCGATCCGGAACATCGACGCGCAGATCCAGGCGCAGAACGCCAACATCGACGTGTCCAAGGCGCAGGTCGCCACCGCCGAGGCGGCCCTGAAATTCGCCCAGGAGGACGCGGCCCGCTACAAGGACCTCGCCGAGCGCGGCTCGGGCTCGGTCCAGCAGTCGCAATCCGCGACCTCGACGCTGCAGCAGCGGCAGGCCTCCCTGCAGAGTGCCAGTGCCAGCGTCGTCGCGGCCCAGAAGCAGATCGGCTCCCTCCAGGCGCAGAAGGCCTCGACCGAGGCGCAGCTCGCCCGCGACGCCGCGCAGGTCGAGCAGGCCGAGCTGAACCTCGGCTACACCACGATCCGGTCCGTGCAGCCCGGCCGCATCGTCCGGCTCACCGGAGGCAGCGGACAACTCGCGCAGGCCGGCCAGAGCCTGTCGATGTTCGTGCCCGACGACATCTGGATCACCGCGAACTTCAAGGAGACGCAGATCACCGACATGCGCCCGGGCCAGCCGGTCGACGTCGAGATCGACGCCTATCCGGGCCGCAGGATCCACGGCACCGTGGCCTCCGTGCAGCCGGGCTCGGGCACAGCCTTCAGCCTGCTGCCGGCGCAGAACGCCACCGGCAACTACGTGAAGGTGACGCAGC
Source organism: Methylobacterium sp. E-046 (assembly GCF_022829625.1). Classification (NCBI taxonomy): domain Bacteria; kingdom Pseudomonadati; phylum Pseudomonadota; class Alphaproteobacteria; order Hyphomicrobiales; family Methylobacteriaceae; genus Methylobacterium; species Methylobacterium sp. E-046. The sequence continues at coordinate 150,359 of NZ_JAKSYP010000172.1, forward strand.
GTATCCCGGTGAAGATCGTCGTCGAGGAATGGCCGAAGGACGTCGCGATCGGTCCGGGCATGTCGATCGTCCCGACCGTCACGGTGCGGTGAGCGCCGTGACCGGCCAAGCGGGCGCCGTGCCCGGGCACAAGTCGAAGGCGGGCCGGGCATCGTCCGGCCAAGCATCGTCCGGCAAGGGGTCTTCCGGGAAAGCGTCTTCCGGGAAAGCATCGTCCGGCACGGCACCGGGCGGCCACAACCCGTGGCTGATCGCCGGCGTGGTCGCGCTGGCGACCTTCATGGAGGTGCTCGACACCACCATCGCCAACGTGGCCCTCCGCTACATCTCGGGCGGCCTCGCGGTCGGCCCCGACGAGGCCGCCTGGGTGGTGACGAGCTACCTCGTGGCCAACGCCATCACGCTGACGGCCTCGAGCTTCCTGGCCAAGCGCTACGGCCGCAAGGCCTTCTTCATGTGGTCGGTGGGCCTGTTCACCGTCGCGTCGATCCTGTGCGGCTTCGCCTGGAGCCTGGAATCGCTGCTCTTCTTCCGGGTGCTGCAGGGACTCGGCGGCGGCGGCATGGCGCCGCTGGCCCAGTCGATCCTGGCGGATTCCTTCCCGCCGGAGAAGCGGGGGCAGGCCTTCGCGCTCTACGGCGTCGCCATCGTGGTCGCGCCCGTGATCGGGCCGACGCTCGGCGGCTGGCTGTCCGACAACGCATCCTGGCACTGGTGCTTCCTGATCAACGGCCCGGTGGGCGTCATCGCCCTCGGCCTGATGCACTGGCTCATCGAGGACAGCGAGGCGGCCAAGAAGGAGCGGCGCGCCCTGGTGCGCAGGGGCATCCGGTTCGACAGCGTCGGTTTCCTGCTGGTCGCCCTCTTCCTCGGCTCGCTGGAGGTGATCCTCGACGAGGGGCAGCGGAAGGACTGGTTCGGCACCTCGACGCTGATGAACGTGTCCGGCGTCCTCATGGTGGTCTCGTTCGTGGCCATGATTCCGTGGCTCCTGAACGCGAAGAACCCCGTCGTCGACCTGAGGCTCATCGGCAACCGGCAGTTCGGATCCTGCTTCGTGGTGATGATGTTCACCGGGGCGATCCTCATCTCGACGACGCAGTTCATCCCGCAGATCACCCAGGAATATTACGGCTACACCGCCACCCTGTCGGGACTCGTCCTCGGCCCGGGCGGCATCGTCACCGTGGTGATGATGTTCCTCACCGGGCGCGCCTCGGCGTTCCTCCAGCCGAAATGGCTGATCGCCACCGGCATGGCCATCGTGGCGCTCGGCATGTACGACCTGACGCGGATCGACGGCACCACGACGTTCTCGTTCTTCGCGTGGTCGCGGGTCTACATCGGCATCGGCCTGCCGATGGTGTTCCTGTCGATCACCTCGGCTTCCTACGAGGGCATCCGCAAGGACCAGACCGATCAGGCCTCGGCGCTGATCAACGTCGCCCGCAACGTCGGGGGCTCCATGGGCGTCTCCCTCGCCCAGAACATCCTGGCCTACCGCGGCCAGTTCCATCAGAGCCGGCTGGCGGAGAGCGTGAACTCGACGGCGCCTGCGTATCAGGAGACCATGCGGCAGGCGACGCAGTACTTCTCCGAGCACGGCTACGCCGGCGTCGAGGCGAAGAGCCAGGCAACGGCGTGGATCGGGAGCGTGCTGAGCACGCAGGTAGCCTACTGGGCCTATATCGACGTGTTCTGGGTCCTCGGCGTCGTGGCCGCCTGCGCGGTGCCGATCGCACTCAGTCTCAAGAGCGTGAAGCGTGGTGGCGGCGCCCCGGCCGGGCATTGAGGCGGGAGTCGAGGTTCAAGAACGTGGACCGCGCCCCGCACGTCGCGCGGTCCTCGGTTTCGGAACGGAACTCCACCCGCGGCCGGATCCGCTCGCCCCGAGCGACCGTCACACCCCGTCCGGCGGCAGCGCTTCCGTCACCTCGACGCGGCGGCTGCCGGCGGGCGCGGGCGTCTCCTCGGCGGCCACCTCGGTCGGGGCCGGCGGCTTCTCCAGGGCCTCCGCCACCGCGGCGACGCCCTGGTAGCGGGTCAGGCGCCGGTCGATCATGCCGTCGATCCGCCCGTGCAGTTCCGCGACGGTCAGGCTGCGGCGCTTGCCGCCCGTCTTCTGGGTGAACAGGCTGCGGTTGGCCCGGGCAGCGCTCCGGAATTCCCGTCCCGCGACCTCGTCGGGCCTCTCGGACGAGAGCGACAGGAAGCGGCCGGCGCTGGCCGTGCCGAGGAAGTGGGCGAGGTACAGTTCGGTCGTGGTCAGAGCGCGGCCCACACGGGCCTCGATCCGCTCGCGGTCGCGCTTGATCAGCTCGGCCGCCATCAGCGCCGCCACGCGGGGATCGTTGCGCAGCCCGAGAACCCGGGTGCGCATGCCGGCCGTGACGGTGATCGCGGAGCCGCGACCCTTCACGGAGGCGGCCTCCTCGGCGAGCCCGTAGCGGGCCCCGTAATCGCGGATCATCTCCAGCCACGTGCGGGCCACGAACTGGAACAGGCCTTGCGCCGAGGAGGTCGCGGCCTTCGCGTCCGTGTCGAAGCTCGATTCCTTGTCGGCCAGCGCCATCATGTAGACGGGGTCGACCCCGGCCTCGTCGGAGGCCTTCACGATCGTGTCGACCACCTTGCGCGGCACGCTCCGCTCGCCGAACTGAACGGTGGTCTCGCCTTCCCCCTCGGTCACCCGCGGAAGGGTCGCGAGGTCCTCCTGGACCAGCGCCGTGGTTGCCGGCTCCTGCTCGGGCACCGGCAGGCCGTTCCAGGCGGCCGGGGTGTCGATCTCCGGCGCCGGAGCCTGGTCCAGGCTCGTCCGGAGGGACAGCTCCTGCGCGAATGCCGCGACGGCCTGCGCCTGTGCGGCGAGCGCCTGCGCAGCGAGGTCCTGTGCGGCGCGGGGGCTGGTATCGACGCGGTCGTGAGCCTGCGCGGCAGGCGCGAAATAGGCGGGCGCGAAGGCGGCCTGCGGCAGGCCGAACCCGGCGACGAGGCCGAGTGCCAGCGTCGACGAGAGGTGCCGGATCCCGCTCCGGCCCGCGCGGCGGCGTGGCCGGCGCGTCATCGTGCGACCGGCGCGCGGCAGCCACGCCACGGCTTCATCTTCGAAATGGCCCGCGCCGTTCCGGATCTGCGGCACGAGTCGGCTCACGTCGTCGGCGCGACGCGCCGGCTCCGGGAAAACCCCCATCACTGGTCCTCTTCCGATTGGTCCTTACGTCGGCCCGACGTCTTCCGGCCGGGCTCCTTGAAGCGGCGGCCCTATCGGCGCCGGCCGTGACCAGAATGGGACGACCGCGTGATCCAAGCGTGGCACGGTCAAGGAAGGGTTAACCGTGCGCGTTAAGGCCGTCCGGGCGCCGCGATCCCGCCGTGGATGCGACGATGGAGGCGCAAAGTTGTCGCATTCAGCTTGGAACGCCGCACGTCCGAGCCAGTTAGGTACGGCCCGGGGGGCAGAACTTTCCGTCCCAAGACGCCACCCGCGTCCCCACAAGGACTCTAATTTCCGATGAGCATACAGTCCGGTCGCCGCGTCGGTGTCGCCTTCGTTGGCATGGGAGGCGCAGTCGCCACCACCGCCATCGCCGGCATCGAGATGATCAAATCCGGCTCGAACCGGCTCGACGGGCTGCCGCTCGCCGGCCTCTCCGTTGCGGGCATGGTGGACTACAAGGATCTCGTCTTCGGCGGATGGGATCTCAACGGCGACGATCTCGGCGCGGCCGCGAGCGGCCACGGCGTGCTGTCGAAGGACGACATCGATAACGGCGCCCAGGTCTTGAAGGGCATCACGCCCTGGCCGGCCGTCGGCAGTGCCAAGTTCTGCAAGAACATCGACGGTCAGAACCGCATCGTGGCCAAGGATCACCGCGAGGCGGTCTCCGTGATCGCCAACGATCTCCGCCGCTTCCAGAAGGAGAGCAACCTCGACGACGTGGTCGTGGTGAACCTCGCCTCCACCGAGCGCTGGCCCGACCTGAACGACCCGACCCTGAACTCCGCGGCGGCCTTCGAGAAGGGCCTCGATTCCAGCGACGAGTCGATCTCGCCCGCGATGCTCTACGCCTACGCGGCGATCAAGAGCGGCATCCCCTACGCCAACTTCACCCCGAGCGTGGCCGCCGACGTCCCGGCCCTCCTCGACCTCGCCAGGGAACTGAACGTTCCGGTGGCCGGCAAGGACGGCAAGACCGGTCAGACCATGATGAAGACCGTGCTGGCTCCCGCCTTCAAGGCGCGGGCGCTCCACGTGGACGGCTGGTTCTCGACCAACATCCTGGGCAACCGCGACGGCCTCGCCCTGAACGATCCGAACTCGCTCCAGTCGAAGCTCAACACCAAGGGCACGGTGCTCGACTCGATCCTCGGCTACCCCGTCGAGGACCACTTGGTGCACATCCACTATTACCGCCCGCGCGGCGACGACAAGGAAGCCTGGGACAACATCGACGTCACCGGCTTCATGGGCCAGCGGATGCAGATCAAGGTGAACTTCCTCTGCAAGGACTCGATCCTGGCCGCGCCGCTCGTCATCGAGATCGCCCGCGTCCTCGATCTCGCCAGCAAGCGCGGCGACGGCGGCGTGCAGGAGCAGCTCTCGACCTTCTTCAAGGCTCCGATGGTCAAGAACGGCCACGGTCCGGAGCATGCCTTCGGCAAGCAGGAGAAGATGCTCCACGACTGGCTGGGCGTGCACTGACCGGGCGCTGACGCGTCACCGCGGACGCTCCTCCCCCGGGCGGGAGGGGCCTGGAGACGGCGGGCGCCCCCCGGACGCTCGAGCCTGCGCCACGCCATCCCCCTGTGGCCCTTCCCACGAGGGAAGCGGCCTCGCGCCTTCAGTTTCGCGCCTTGACGGTCCAGAAGTATCCGCGCGGAATCCGGCGAGGACCCCGCGCGCATTGCCGACCGCTGTCTGAAAGAGCCGATGTCCAGCGACAACCAAGGATCCGGCCCCGCGGCGCCGGAAGCGCTGCGCGACCTGCTGGTCGAGATGAACGACCTCAAGCGCGTCCGCTCCGCCGGACGCACGGGTTCGATCGCCGAGCGGCTGTTCGCGCAGGGGTGGGGTCTCCTCACCGGAGGCACTCCGCCGGACGACGTCGCCCTCGACATCACCGCGACCACCCTCGCGGCGACGCGCCTCTGCGACCTCGACGCGGCCTTCCTGACGGCGGCGGGCCTGTCGGAGGAAGCGGCCAGCGCGGTGCTGGTCGCGGGCTTCGATGCCGTGACGGGTGACCTCGATCCGGATCTCCGCGCCCGGTTGCGGGCGCGGCTCGCCCCGCGTCCGGCCGGTCAGCCGGGCCCGTTGCCGGGTTTCGTCGGCGCCCTGGCGCAGCAGCCGCGCGCCGGCGTCACCTGTCCGGGACGCGCCCGCATCCTGCTGGAGCCGCCCGAGAACCACGCCGAGCATTGCCTGATCGTGGCCGCCTACGGCGTCTGCCTCAGCCCGTTCTACCGGGCCGACCCCGGCACCGTGTTCCTGGCCGCCATGGCGCACCACTTCCACAACGCCGCGATGCCGGATGCGGGCTTCACCGGCGAGATGCTGCTCGGCGATCATCTGGGGCCGATCATGGCCGCCACCACCGCCTGGGCCCTGGACGAACTCGCCGAGCCCCTGCGGGGTCAGGTCGAGCGCGCCCGCGCGGTGCTCCCCGACGACGCCACCGCCGAGGGCCGTGCCTTCCACGCGGCGGATTGCATCGACCGGGTCCTGCAGATCGCCCAGCACCTGCGCGGGGCCTCGACCACGATGGGGATGGTGCTCGACGAGTGGGAGCTGGTCCATGCCGGCCCCGTGAAGGGTTTTCACGACCGTGTCCTCGCCGACATGCGCATCCCTTGATCGCCCGACCCATCCGCCCATCTGCCCGGGCGGTCCCGAGAGCCATGATCCCCTTCGAACTCAGATCGCCGGATACCGGCCACCCGCTGAAGGCCGACGGCCCGCACGCCCTGCGCGACGCGGTCACCGGCGCGCGCTGGCCCGTGATCGATGGCATCCCGTACCTGCGCGTCGGCCGCGACACCCTCATCGAACGGGTATTGGCGCATCTCGACGCGGGTGAGCCCGACGAGGCTCTGGCCGTCCTGCTGGTCGATCAGGACGAGTGGTGGAACGGCCCCCCCGCCGATCCCGCCGGGATCATCCGCCTCATCAAGGATCGCCGCACCGCCACCCTGCGCGACGCGGTCGAGCTCCTCGGGTGGGGACGCGTCGGCGACTACTTCGTGCACCGGTGGAGCGACCCGACCTACCTGGCCGGCCTGTCGCTCCTGGAGGCGCACTGGAACGAGCCGACCTGCGTCTTCGAGTTCGCCTGCGGCATCGGTCATTACCTGCGGGAGCTGCAGCGCCGCGGCTGCAAGGTCGCGGGGGCCGACGTGGTCTTCGCCAAGCTCTGGGTCGCGCGCCACTGGGTCGTGACCGAGAAAGCGCAGCTCGTCTGCTTCGATGCGGGCTCGCCGCACTGGCCGATCCCGGGGGCGCCGGTCGATCTCGTCGTCTGCAACGATGCCTTCTACTTCCTCGACGACAAGGCGACACTCCTCGACTGCCTGCGCCAGAATGCCGGCGACGACGGGTGGCTGGCGCTCAGCCACATCCACAACAGCGACTGCCCGGGTTTCTCGGCCGGTCGGGCGGTGGCCGCTGAGGAGATCGCCGAGCTGTTCCCCGACGCCTTGGTCTACGACGACGCGGAGCTGACCCGGGCGCTCGTGGCGGCGCGGGCGCCGGGTCCGCAGGAGCCCGCGGCCCTGCGGAGCTGCGAGGCCTTCTCGGTGGTGTGCGGTCCCGGGATGCGCCCGGCACCGCGCGCGCTGGTCGACGGTCTGACCCTGCCGAAGCCCGGTACGGTGCTGCGGCTCAACCCGCTCTACGAGGCCGAGGGCGAAGGCTACGCCATCCGGTGGCCGTCGGAACGCTACGAGGCGGAATACGCCCCCCGGGCCACCTACCCGCTGCACTCCCCCGGTCCCGAAACGCTGACCTTCGCGGAGGGCCTCGACGCGGCGGAAATCCAGCGCGTCCGCGTGCGCGAATTCGTCGACCTGCCGGAGCGGTGGTGATGGACGCGGTCGGCTGGGGCATCGTCGGCTACGGATGGGTCGCCCGCGACTACATGGAGCCGGGCATCCGCGCCGCCGGCCACCGATTGGTCGCGGTCTGCGATCCGCATCCGGACAGCCGCGCCGCCGCCGAGCGGGCGGGCGCCCGCGGCCATGCCGACCTCGCCGGCCTGATCGCCGAGCCGGAGGTCGAGGCCGTCTACGTGGCCACGCCGAACCATCTCCACCGGGGCGCCGTCGAGGCGCTGGCTGCGTCCGGCAAGGCGATCCTGTGCGAGAAGCCGATGGCGGCGACGCTCAGCGACGCCGAGGCGATCACGCGGGCGGTCGAGAGCGAGAAAGCCTTCTACGGTACGGCCTTCGACCAGCGGCACCACCCGGCCCACCGTGCGATCCGCGCCCAGATCGAGGCCGGCCGGCTCGGAACCGTGACCACCGTGCGAATCGTCTACGCCTGCTGGCTCGGGCGCGACTGGTCGGAGGCCGGCCAGCCGAACTGGCGGATCGACGCCGCCCAGGCCGGGGGCGGCGCCCTCATGGACCTCGCCCCGCACGGGCTCGACCTCGTGGATTTCCTCCTCGCCGAGCCGATCACGGACCTCGCGGCCCTGACACAGACCCGCGCCCAGGACTACGCCGTCGACGACGGCGCCCTGCTGATCGGGCGCACGCCGAGCGGCGCGCTGGCGAGCCTGCACGTCGCCTACAATTGCCCGGACGCGCTGCCCCGCCGTCGCCTGGAGGTGGTCGGCACGAAGGGCATGCTGGTGGCCGAGAACACGATGGGACAGACGGCCGGCGGATCGCTGACCTTCATCGACGGCGCGAGCGGGCGCTCCGAACCGGTCGCCTTCGACCGCGACCGGTCCCCCTTCACCGAGCAGGTGCGCGCCTTCGGCTCGGCCCTGCGCCGGCCCGAGGAGCGGGTCGCGTATTCGGCCGCACGCGACCTTCACACGATGCGGCTCGTCGCCCGCGCCTACGGGCAGGGGTAGCGACCACAGGACAGGACGACCAGACGCCGACACACCACCCGCTCCATCCCGTCCCCGCCCTCATCCTGAGGTGCCCGCACCAGCGGGCCTCGAAGGAGGGCTCCAGCCGGCCGCACGGTCCCTGAAGGGCTCCTTCGAGGCGTCCGCTGCGCTCCGCCACCTCAGGATGAGGGGTCGGGTGGGACATGACGGCGGAACGGGCGGATACGAGAGGGACGGGACCATACCTTGACCAACGCAGACGCCTTCCACGACCAGGACGACCGCGCCCGCCACGAGCGGATCAAGGCGCCGCGCTCCTACCGCTTCGGTGCCAAGCGGCCCATCGAAGGTCTGCCCGCGATCCTGCCCGATCCCGTGCGCGCCTATCTCGACGTCCTGCCGGAGGGCCGCGTCGTCGGCTTCCCGCTGGCGCCGCTGGACCGCACCGGCATCCCGGTCTGGTTCGTGGCCCTGTTCCTCGACGACCCGTTCTTCGTCGGCGCGATGCCGTCGGGCATCGGCTACGGCGCCACCGACGACGAGGCGCTGATCGGCGCCGTGGCGGAGATTGCCGAGAACCTGATGCCGTCGCTGGCGGTGCTGCCCCGGGCCAAGGAGCGGGCGAGCTACAATGATCTCGCGCGCGTCTACGGCCTGAAATCCGTTGCCGACCCGCTGACCCTCTGCCTGCCCGCTGGCTCACCGGTCGGCCGCGACACGGTGCTCGAATGGACGCCCAGCGTCCGGCACGCCACGGGCGAGATCGTGCTGATGCCCCTCGACGTGGCCGCCACCGACTATTTCGAGCTGTCGGAGGGCTACCGGCCCTTCACCAATCTGATCACCAACGGGCTCGGCGCCGGGCCGGACGTGCCCTTCGCGCTCGGCCACGGGGTGCTGGAGCTGCTCCAGCGGGACGGCAACGGCCTGCTGTTCCGGGCCCTCGACCAGGGCGTGATGCTCGATCTCGACGGCATCGGCCCGGAGAACGCCGCGATGCTGGCCCGGCTGAAGGAGCTCGGGATCCGCGCGCTGCCGAAATTCGCCACCGACCAGTTCGGCCTGACCAACCTCTACGTCGTCGGCTACGACGAGGACCCGGCGCGCACCCCGGCGCCGATCGCGCTGTCGGCCTGCGGCGAGGCCTGCGATCCGGACCGGGAGCGGGCGCTCCGCAAGGCGCTCCTGGAATTCCAGGCCGCGCGGGTGCGCAAGACGTTCGGGCACGGCCCCCTCGACATGGCCGCCACGGTGACGCCGCCGGGCTATATCGACGCGTTCATCCAGAAGGCGCTGCCGAGCCTCGACCTGGAAGAGAGCCGCGCACTCCAGGCGATGCTCGAATGGATCGAGATGCCGGCGGGCGACCTCCGGGGCGTCCTTGCCGACACCGTCTATTCCCAGCGCAGCACCAAGCGCTTCGCGGAGCTGCCCTCGACCCCGGCCGCCGACGGCCATGCCCGGGGCAAGATCGCCTGCGACCGGCTGCTGGAGGCCGGGTTCGACGTGCTCTACGTCGATTGCACGCCTCCCGGCGGCGGTGTCGGCGTGGTGAAGGCGATCGTGCCGGGGCTCGAGGTCGAGACCATGAGTTATTACCGGATCGGCGAGCGCAACACGAGGAAGCTCCTCGACCGCGACCATCCGCTGATCCGCTTCGGCACCGAGAGCGAGACCCTGCGCCCGGTGCGGCTCACGCCGGAGGCCCTGGAGCGGTTCGGCGGCCAGCCGCTGTTCGACGTGGCCCTGGCCGAGACGATCGTCGGGCGGCACTATCCGCTTTACCGCGAGCCCGAATCGCACCACGCGCCGTTCCGGCTCGCCCAGCGGAAGGGGAGAGAGGCGTGACGCTCCGGTTCGCCTACAACACCAACGGCGCGGCCAACCACCGCCTCGACGACGCGATCCACCTGATCAAGGCGGCGGGCTACGACGGCGTGGCCCTGACCCTCGACATCCACCACCTCGATCCGTTCTCCGAGACCTGGGCGGCCGAGGCCGGCCGGGTGGCGAGCCTGTTGGAGAAGCTGGAGCTGACCTGCGTCATCGAGACGGGCGCCCGCTTCCTCCTCGACCCCAATGCCAAGCACGAGCCGACGCTGGTGACGGCCGACGCCGCGGGCCGGGCGCGGCGGGTCGGCTTCCTCAAGCGGGCGATCGAGATCGGCGCCATGCTCTCCGCCGAGGCGGTCTCGTTCTGGGCCGGCGTCCCGAAGCCCGGCGTCGATCACGGCGAGGCCCGGCGCTGGCTGGCCGAGGGCCTTCACGAGGTCGCGGGTTTCGCCACCGAGGCCGGGATCGTAGCCTGCCTGGAGCCGGAGCCCGGCATGCTGATCGAGACGCTCGACGACTACGCGGCCCTCGACATCCCCGGGTTGAAGCTCGCCCTCGACACCGGTCACTGCCTCGTCACCGGCGAGCGCGAGCCGGAAGCGGCGGTGCGGGAATTCGCCGACCGGATCGGCACCGTGGCAATCGAGGACATGAAGCGGGGCAGCCACATCCATCTCCCCTTCGGCGAGGGCGACATGGACGTGCCGGGCGTGCTGGAGGCGCTGGAGGCGGTCGGCTTCGGCAAGCTGATCTGCGTCGAGCTGTCCCGCGAGAGCCACCGGGCCGACGTGATGATCCCGCAGGCGCTGGACTATCTCCGCGGCTGCCGGCGCTCCGGCCCGGTGCTGGCCGGCAGGCAGGAGACACGGCGTCAATGACGGTGAGGGTGATGCCGCGGCGGGCCGAGGATGCGGCGCAGGCCCCCTCATCCGCTCGCGAGAGGACATTCCGGAACTTCTCCTCCTGCCGGATCGATGGCGTCGCGCGATGAGAATCCTCTTCCTCAGCCGCCGCTACTTTCCCGCCATATCGGGCATGAGCGTCTACTCGCAGAACCTGCTGCGTGAACTGGCTGGCGCCGGCCACGACGTGACGATGATCTCGCAGTACCGGGGCGACGCCTTCGGGACCCGCGTCTACGGGGGCGGTCCGCCGCCGCCGGTGCCGGGCGTGCGGGTGATCGGCCTGGAGCAGCTCGGCGAGCAGGAGGCGGGCGATTTCGAGCGTGATATCGCCACGATGGTCGACGCCATCTGCCGGGAGCACGCGCGTGAGCCCTTCGACATCCTGCACGCGCAGTACGGCTACCCCACGGGCTGGGCGGTGCTGCTCGCCGCGCGCAGGCTCGGCGTGCCGAGCGTCGTCTCGATCCAGGGCGGCGACGGCCATTGGGTCGGTTCCTGCTGCGAGACCCACAGGGTCGCGATGTGCGAGGTCCTGGCCCATGCCAACGCGCTCCTGATCGGCGGCGCCTCCTTCGTGAACGAGGTCTGCGGCCGGCTGGGATCGGATCCCGCCCGCTTCACGATCGTACCCGGCGCGGTTGATACCGACCGCTTCGCGCAGGGGACGCCGGACGGGCTGCCGGCGCCCCATGCCGGTCCGGTGCGGCTGTTCTACCACGGTCGTGTCGACCGCCGGAAAGGCGTGCTCGATTTCATCAATGCCCTGGCGATCTTGCGCGAACAGGGCACGCCGTTCGCCGCGACCATCTCGGGGATCGGACCGGACGTGGAGCCGGCGCAGGCGCTCGCCGCGGAACTGGCCTTCTCGGCGGCCGAGATCGCCTTCACGGGCTACGCCGAGTACGGTTCGGTGCCCGATCTCTACCGCCGCGCCGATGTGTTCGTCTCGCCGACCTACGCGGAGGGGTTCTCCAACACGATCCTGGAGGCGCTGGCGGCCGGCCTCGCCACGGTGTCGTGCCACGCCGTCGGCGTCTCGGACTGCCTGCGCGACGGCGAGAACGGATTGCTGGTCGATCCCGGCGACGTGCCGGCGCAGGCCGCCGCGCTGACCCGGATCATCACGGACGAGGAGTTGCGCCGCCGCATCGCGACGGCCGGCCTCGAGGAGTGCCGGCGGGTTTATTCCTGGCACGCGGTCGGGCAGCAGATCATGGAGATCTACGGGCGCGTCCGGCACGAACGGCCGGCCACCGACTTCACGCCGGACCTGCCTTACGATCCGAGCTGCCGGTTCCGAGCCGAACCGCATCTCCTCTGAAGGCATCGCTCACGCGGGATGACTCGCCCAGCCTATCATCCCGAGGCGCGGCGCTCCGGCGCCGCGGGAGGCGGCGGCGGATTGGACTTCGCCCCAGCCGAGAGGCCTTGAAACGTGCCAATTGCCCTCGCCCTGTCACCCCATCTCGACGACGCCGCTTTCTCCTGCGGCGGCCTCCTGGCGAGCCTCGCCGCGGACGGCTGGCGCGTGGTGATGGCGACCCTGTTCACCGGCAGCGTCGCCGAGCCGAAGGGCTTTGCGCTGGCCTGTCAGCTCGACAAGGGCCTGCCCGCCGGGATCGACTACATGGCGCTGCGCCGGGATGAGGATATCGGCGCCGCCGCCGAACTCGGGATCGCGCCACCCGTCCATCTGCCGTTCCGGGAAGCGCCGCACCGGGGCTACGGCTCGGCGCCGGACCTGTTCTCCGACACCCGCCCGGACGACGGCATCGCGGCCGATCTCGCCCCGGCCATCGCGGAGCTGATCGCGGCCGAGAGCCCCGACCTCCTCCTGGCGCCGCAGGCGATCGGCGGACATGTGGACCACGTGCAGTTGGTCCGGGCGCTCCGCAGCCTCGATCCGGCGCAGCCGATCCTGTGGTGGCGCGACTTCCCCTACACCGTGCGCGATGCTGCCCCGAAAGCGCCGCTGGCCGCGTCGTTCACGAATCTCGCCGAGCCCACGATGCGTCTCGGTCCGGATGCGCAGGCCCGGAAGCGGGCATCGTGCGCCGCCTATGCCAGCCAGATCGGCTTCCAGTTCGGCGGTCGCAAGGGCCTCGATGCGCGGCTCGCCCAGGAACAGGGAGTCGAGCGCTATCGATTGTCCGGCCGGCTCGGTGCAGCCATCCGCGGCCTCGATGTCGGCTGAGCCGCAGGCGCCGAAGTCCCTGGCTGATCCGGACGCCCTCGCGGCCCGCCGCGCGATGATCGGGGCTCCGCACATCGCGCCGATCCGGGCGCTCGGCGACCGGATCTCCGCGGAGCGCGGGGCGCCGGTCCCGGTGCCCGATCCCCTCGACGGTGGGGTCGGCGCGCGGATGCTGCTCCTCCTGGAGACGCCCGGTCCGGCCGTGCTGCGCACCGGTTTCGTCACCCGCGACAGCGCGAACGGCACCGCCGCCAACCTGTTCCGCTTCCTCGCCGAGGCCGGCATCGCCCGGACCGACACCCTGATTTGGAACGCCGTACCCTGGCTGATTCACCCGGAAGGCGCGCTCAACCGCGCCCCCCGCCGGGCCGAGATCGCGGCCGCCGGGCCCTATCTGGAGCCGCTCCTCGACCTGCTGCCGCGCCTCGCGGTGGCCATTCTGGCCGGCCGCCATGCCGGCGAGGCGGCCCCTGTGGTCGCGGCGCTCCGACCCGACCTGCCGGTGATCCGGGTTCCGCACCCGAGCCCGACCTACGTCTGCACCTCGCCGGACGTGCCCGCCCGCATCCGGCGCGGTCTCGCCGAGGCGGCCGCGATCCTTGGCCGAGCGGCAGGTTGCGGATAGAACAGCGCACACCGTCGGACCTTCCCTGGCCTTAAGCGCTTGTTCGGCCTACATGCGGGGCAACGGGCCGCGGTCCGGGAGATCCCGGCATAGGCTGACGGCCTTCGGCCGGGCCGCGCAGCCGGAAGGGCGGACGCCGAACGGCATGAATTTTCAGGGACAGCACAGGGACGCGGCCGAGAAGGCCGAGCCGGTCCAGCACGACGACGCTGCCGCCGCGAAGCGCAAGATCCGGCGCAGCCGCTATGCCTGGATCGGCACGGCCGCCAGCATCGTGCTGGTCGCGGTCTCCCTCGGCGTGCTCTGGAAGCTCGTCCAAAGCGTGAGCTGGGCGGAGGTGCGCACCGCCATCGCGGCCGCCACCGCCGAGCAACTCGGCCTCGCCTTCCTGTTCGTCGGGATCAGCTACCTGTTCCTCACCGGCTACGACGCCCTCGCGCTGCGCCAGCTCAAGATCAAGGTGCCCTACCGGATCACGGCGCTCGCCTCGTTCACCAGCTACGCGGTGAGCTTCACCCTGGGCTTCCCGCTGCTCACCGCCGGCACGATCCGCTACTGGATCTACGCCCGGCAGGGCCTGTCGACGGCCAAGATCGCGGCGCTCACCGTCATCGCGGGCTTCACCTTCTGGCTCGGCATGGGCGTCGTACTGGGCCTCAGCCTGATCATCGAGGCGGGCCAGCTCGCCGGGCTCGCCTTCACGTCGATCCGGATCAACCAGGGCGTCGGGCTCGCGGCGCTCGCCCTGGTGCTCGGTTACCTGGCCTGGGTCTCGGCCAAGAAGCGCAGCATCACCGTGAAGCAGTGGCGCCTCGAGCTGCCCGGCGCCTCGGTGTCGATCGGGCAGATGATCGTCGGGATCGGCGACGTCTGCGCGGCCGCGGCCGTGCTCTACGTCCTGCTGCCGCAGGAGACGACGATTGGCTTCACGACCTTCCTGGCGGTCTACGTGCTCGCCGCCATGCTGGGCATCGCGTCGAACGCCCCGGGGGGCATCGGCGTGTTCGAGGCGACGGTGCTGCTCGCCCTGTCGAGCCTGCCGCGCAACGAGGTGCTGACCTCGCTCCTCCTGTTCCGGGGTTGCTACTACGTCGTGCCCTTCGTGACCGCCCTCGCGATGCTCGGCCTGTATGAGATTGTGAAGCGCGCGGGCGGTGCGCGCGATTCCGGGCCGCCGGAGGGCACCGCCGGACCGTCCGGCCGGGCGTGGCGCGACAAGACCGAGTCGCGGTAATCCGCCCGCCGCGCCCGCCATGTCCGGCCGCCTGCACAGTTCCCCCGCCTGGGCCGGTGCCGCGATCGCTGCGGGTCTGTTCGGGCTCGCCACGGCCCTCGCCGGACGCCTCGATCTCCCGCTGATCCTGGTCGGGCTCGGATCGGTTTGCCTCGGCGGATGGCTGGGGGGGCGCGACCGCGAAGCTCCGGCACCGCGGCCCGCCGCCGCGGCGCAGCGTTACGCGGTGGCGGAGGCGCTGCTCGCCCACGTTCCGGACCCGGTGATCCTCGTGGACCGGCGGACCCTGGTGGTGGAGGCGAATCCCGCCGCCCGTTCGCTCCTGCCGGCCCTGCATCAGGCCCGGCCCCTGTCCTTCGCTCTGCGTGACCCGGAGGTCCTCGACGCCGTCGAGGCCGTCCTGAATTCCGGCATGCCCCGTCGGGTCGCCCTCTCGACCCGGATTCCCCTGGAGCGGACCTTCGACGTCCAGATCGGCGCCCTGCCGATGCCCGACGGCTCGGGGGTCAGCGCCCTGCTGTTCCTGCGCGATCTCACGGCCGCCCGGCGGCTGGAGGCGATGCGGGTCGATTTCGTCGCCAACGCGAGCCATGAGCTGCGCACGCCGCTCGCCACCCTGATCGGCTTCATCGAGACGCTCCAGGGCCCCGCCCGCGAGGACACGCGGGCCCGGGAGCGTTTCCTCGAGATCATGCGCGGGCAGGCCCTGCGCATGACGCGGTTGATCGACGACCTGCTCTCGCTCTCGCGGATCGAGCTGCGCGAGCACGTCGCGCCCACCACCGTGGTCGATCTCGGGGCGCTCGCCCACCAGATGGTCGACGCGCAGGCGCCGCCGGCCGAGGCCCGGGGCGCCGCGATCCGGTTCGAGGACGGTCACGGGCCCTACCGCGTGGCCGGTGACGCGGACGAGCTCGCCCGGGTGATCGAGAACCTGATCGAGAACGCGGTGAAGTACGGCGGCGGCCGGATCAGCGTGGGGCTGTCCCGCGAGGACGACCCCCGGCTCGGATCCCGGATCGTCCTCTCGGTGGCCGATGACGGGCCCGGCATTCCGCCCGAGCACATCCCGCGGCTGACGGAGCGCTTCTACCGGGTCGACGTCGCCTCCAGCCGGGCCCGCGGAGGCACCGGCCTGGGGCTCGCCATCGTCAAGCACAGCCTGAACCGCCACCGCGGCCGCCTCACCATCGAGAGCTCGGCGGGCCAGGGGACGACGGTGCGGGTCAGCCTGCCCGAATACGGCTCCGCCGCCGTGCAGCCGCCAGCCGATCAGACGTAGGCGCCGATCCCGAGCCCGGCCTCGACGCGTCCGATCCAGGCGCGGACGGCCGGATAGGCGCCGAGATCGAAGCCGCCCTCGTGGGCCATGCGGGTGTAGGCGACGAGGGCGACGTCGGCGAGCGTCAGGGCGTCCCCCGCGATGTAGGCGGAGCGTGCGAGGGTTCCATCCATCAGCTGCAGCGCGTCGGCACCGCGCACGGCGAGCTTCGAATCCAGGTCCTCGGGCGGACGCTTGAGGTAGTGAAGCTGGTAGCGCCGGACCGCGATGTAGGGCTCGTGGCTGTACTGTTCCCAGAACATCCACTGCAGCATCCGGGCACGGGCGAGTGCCGCCTCCGGGATAAGCGGGGAGCCCTCCGCGAGGTAGGCGATGATCGCGTTCGATTCCGACAGCACGGCGCCGTCGGGAAAGACCACGACCGGCACCCGCCCGGCCGGGTTCAGGGCCAGGAATTCGGGTGTGCGCGTCCCGCCGCGGGGCACGTCGACGTCGTGCCAGAGTGCGGGAATGCCGAGGTGGGCGGCGACCCATTTGACCTTGAGGCAGTTCCCGGACCCCGGATCGCCGTAGATCGTCAGCGGTTCGGTCATTTGTTTCCTCGTCGTCCCGGGTGCGGCCGAGCTTCGACGGACCCGCGCGATTCCGCAACGGGCACTTCGACGAAGCCCCCCGTGACACGTCCGCGAGCCTGGCCCTTGACCTTCCCATGATGGGAACCCCCATCTGACGCAGCGTGGAAGCTTCGAATGGAACTGCCGCCATGCCGGACCCCGTCGTCCTGACACTCCCCGTGGAGGGGATGTCCTGCGCCTCCTGCGTCGGGCGCGTCGAGCGTGTCCTCCGGACCCTGCCCGGCGCGCGCGACGTGGCGGTCAACCTCGCCACCAGCCGGGCCAGCCTCATCCTGGAAGGCGCCGCCGGTCCGGCCGACGCGGCCGCGGTTCTGGCGGAGGCCGGCTATCCGGTGCCCGAGACGCAGAGCCTGCTGGCGGTCGACGGGATGACCTGCGCGAGTTGCGTCGGCCGCGTCGAGCGGGCGCTCGCCGCCGTACCGGGCGTGACCGGCGCCAGCGTCAACCTCGCCGCCGGGCGCGCCGCGATCCGCTATCCCGAGGGCGTCGTCGCGATGGCCGATCTGGTCGCCGCCGTCGAGACGGCGGGTTACGAGGCCCGGCCCGTCGACGCGGCGCATCCCGCCGACCCCGCGGCGCGTCAGGAGGCCGAGAGCCGGATCCTGCGCCGCGACCTGCTCGCCGCGGCCCTGCTCTCGGCCCCCGTGGTGATCCTCGACATGGGCGGCCACGTCCTGCCGAGCGCGGACGGCGGCGCAGTGACAGCGCTGGTCCAGGCCGTCCTGGCTACGCTGGTGCTCGTCGGGCCGGGCCGGCGCTTCTTTCTCAAGGGCGTGCCGGGCCTCCTGCGCGGCCATCCGGACATGAACGCCCTCGTCGCCCTCGGCGCCGGTGCGGCCTATCTCTATTCCCTGGTCTCGACCGTGGAGCCCGCCCTGCTACCCGTCGGCGCGGCGCATCTGTACTTCGAGGCGAGCGTGCTCATCGTCACGCTGATCCTGCTCGGCCGGACCCTGGAGGCCCGGGCCAGGGGCCGCACCGGGCAGGCGATCGCCCGATTGATGAACCTGGCACCGAAGGTGGCCCGGGTGGTCCGGGACGGCGCGGAGGCCGAGGTGCCGCTCGACGCGCTGCGGGTCGGCGATGTGGTCCGGGTCCGTCCGGGCGAGCGCGTCGCCGCCGACGGCGCCGTGGTGTCCGGCACCAGCCTCGTCGACGAGAGCATGGTCACCGGCGAGGCGGCACCGGTGCGCAAGGGGCCGGGCGATCGGACGGTCGGCGGCACCCTCAACGGCCGCGGCAGCCTCGATCTCCGCGTCGATGCGGTCGGAGGCGCCACCGTGCTCGCCCAGATCGCCGCCATGGTGGAGCGCGCCCAGGGCGGCAAGCTGCCGATCCAGGCGCTGGTCGACCGGGTGACCGGGCGCTTCGTGCCCGCCGTGATCGGCATCGCTCTGATCACCTTCCTGGCGTGGCTGTTCCTCGCTCCGGCCCCCGCCCTGGGGACGGCACTGGTCAACGCGGTGGCGGTGCTGATCATCGCCTGCCCCTGTGCCATGGGCTTGGCGACGCCGACCGCCATCATGGTCGGCACCGGCCGGGCGGCGGGACGCGGTGTCCTGTTCCGCGACGGCGCAGCGCTGCAGCGCTTGCGTGACGTGCGCGTCGTCGCCCTCGACAAGACCGGCACCCTGACGGAGGGACGGCCGCGGATCACGGATCTCGTTCCGGCGCCGGGCGTCGCGGCGGACGAGGCGCTCGCGCTGGCGGCCGGCCTGGAGAGCCGGTCCGAGCATCCGCTGGCCGGCGCCGTCGTGGCGGCCGCGCGGGCCCGCGGCCTCCGCACGCTCGAACCCGACACCGTCGAGGCTCTGGAGGGATTCGGCATTTCCGGCCGCGTGGCCGGGCAGGCCGTGGTCCTGGGCGCGCCGCGCTACCTCGACCGTCTCGGCATCGCGCCGGATCCCACCCTCATGGCCCGCGCCGAGGGGCTGGCCGAGGACGGGCGGAGCCCGATCCATCTGGCTCTGGACGGGCGCCACGCCGCCGTACTGGCCGTGGCCGATCCCGTGAAGGCCGGCGCCCGTGAGGCGGTGGCGGCACTGAAGGCCCGCGGCCTCACCGTCGCGATGGTGACGGGCGACGATCCCCGCACCGCCGCGGGCGTCGCCCGTGGCCTCGGCATCGACGTGGTGGCCGCCGGGGTTCTGCCCGGCGGGAAGGTCGAGGCGGTCCAGCGGTTCCGGGCGGAGCACGGGCCGGTGGCCTTCGTGGGCGACGGCATCAACGACGCGCCCGCCTTGGCCGAGGCCGATGTCGGGCTGGCCATCGGGACCGGCACCGACATCGCCATGGACAGCGCCGATGTGGTGCTGATGTCGGGCGCCCTGGACTCCCTGGTCGAGGCGCTGGCCCTCTCCCGGGCCGTCATGGCCAACATCCGCCAGAACCTGTTCTGGGCCTTTGCCTACAACGCCGCGCTGATCCCCGTCGCCGCGGGCGTGCTGGTGCCGTTCGGCGGCCCGGCCCTCTCGCCGATCCTGGCCGCGGGCGCGATGGCGTTCTCCAGCGTCTTCGTCCTGGGCAACGCCCTGCGGTTGCGCCGGGCGGGCCGGCGACCTGCGCCGGCCGGCGCGGACGCACTCACCCCGAGGCCGGCATGAGCGCCGCGCCCCTGACCATCGGCGAGGCGGCGCGCCGCACCGGCGTCTCGGCCAAGATGATCCGCTGGTACGAGGCGACAGGCCTGCTGCCGCCAGCCGTTCGGTCGGAGTCCGGGTACCGCCATTACGGCGAGGCCGACCTGCACACGCTGCGCTTCATCCGCCGGGCCCGGGATCTCGGCTTCAGCGTGGACGGGATCGCGGACCTGCTGGCGCTCTGGCGCGACCGCGCCCGGCCGAGTGCCGGAGTGAAGGCGATCGCGCAGGAGCAGATCGCCGATCTGCGCCGCCGCATCGCCGAATTGGAGGGCATGGCCCGGACCCTGGAGCACCTGTCCGATGCCTGCTGCGGCGACGACCGTCCCGAATGCCCGATCCTGGACGACCTCGCCGCGGCGGATCGTGCGCCGATGCCCCGGCCGTCGCGCCGCGGCTTGCCGGGGCGCGGACCGGCGCGGAAGAGCGTCTGAGCGGGGCAGCGTCCTCGCGGTCGGTTCTTGACGACGTTTGAGGTGGACGCGGCCGGGCCACCGCTCGGCGGTCAACCGCTCGTCCGTCAGCTTTCCTTCTGCGGCCTCCCCGAGCGCGGCCGTTGACGACGGCTCTGGCCCCGGCTTTGCTGAGACGGTCGATATTCCCTGGACCACGAGAGCCCCGATCCGATGCCCGTCCTCGAACGGATTCGCGACTTCGCCGAAACGATGCAGGCGTGGCGCCACGACCTGCACGCCCATCCGGAGCTGCTCTACGACGTGGAGCGGACGGCCGGGTTCGTGGCCGAGAAACTCCGGTCCTTCGGCTGCGACGCGGTGGTGACCGGCATCGGCCGCACCGGAGTCGTCGGCGTGATCCGCGGGAAGGGGCGCGCCTCCAACCGCGCCATCGGGCTGCGCGCGGACATGGATGCGCTGCCGATCCAGGAGGTGCGGGATCTGCCCTACCGCTCGACCGTGCCGGGCATGATGCACGCCTGCGGCCATGACGGGCACACGACGATGCTGCTGGGCGCCGCCAAGTATCTCGCCGAGACCCGCGATTTCGACGGCGCGGCCGTGCTGATCTTCCAGCCCGCGGAGGAGGGCGGCGGCGGCGGCGAGGCGATGGTCGAGGACGGGCTGATGGAGCGCTTCGGCATCGAATCGGTCTACGGGATGCACAACATCCCCGGCATGGCTGTGGGGACCTTCGCGGTCCGGCCGGGTCCGATCATGGCCTCCACCGACCGCTTCACCATCACCGTCGAGGGCCGCGGCGGCCACGCGGCCCTGCCGCAGAACGCCGTCGACAGCGTGCTCGTGGCGAGCCACGTCATCATCGCCCTGCAGAGCATCGTGTCGCGCAACATCGATCCGGTGCAGTCGGCCGTGGTCTCGGTGTGCACGCTCGAAGCCGGCGATGCGTTCAACGTGCTGCCGCAGACCGTGACCCTGCGGGGCACCGTGCGCACCTTGTCTTCGGCGCTGCGCACGCAGGTCCGGGCGCGCATCGAGACGCTGGTGGCCGAGATCGCCGCGGGCTTCGGCGCGACCGGCGTCACCGAGTTCGGCGGCAGCTACCCGGTTACCGAGAACCATCCGGCCGAGACGGTTTTCATGGCCGACGTAGCCGCGGCTGTGGTCGGTGAGGAGAACGTCGACCGCGCGGTGGCGCCGATGATGACCGCCGAGGACTTCTCCTACATGCTCGAGCGCCGCCCCGGCGCCTACATGTTCATCGGCAACGGCGACAGTGCCTCGCTCCACCATCCCCATTACGACTTCAACGACGCGGCTGCGCCATACGGCGCTTCCCTATGGGCGCGCCTGATCGAGACGGGATTGCCGCTCCAAGCCTGAGGGTTCACGCCCTCGCCGAGGCCGTCCCGCTCTGGCTGCGCGGGGCGGCCCCGTCCTTAGGGGACCCGCCGGCCAGATCGCCGAGATGCCCCGGATCCCGTTGCTGCCCGGGCTCTACACCCTGACGACCCTGGGCCGGCTGTACCGGCTCGGGGGTCACGTCGACGTCTGGCCCGCCCGATCTTCGGCCTGAAAGCCGCGGTGCCCGCCAACAGGCCGCACGCCCGCCGGCGCCATCGTCATCGCGGGCGCACCGACGCGGAGATCGGGCGCCGCGCCGGGTAGCCCCGCAGCGCCCGCGACGACGCGGCAGCCGCATCACCCCCCGTAGCGCGCCTTCAGGAGCGCGTAGGTCAGCCGCGCGGTCTGGACCTCGCCGCCCTCCGGCCGGCCGGGCTTGGTCGAGGGGTTCCAGCCGTACAGGTCGAAATGCCCGTGCGCCTTCGTCTTCGGAGCGAAGCGCCGCAGGAACAGGGCCGCAGTGATCGCCCCCGCGAAAGGCCCACCCGAGACGTTGTTGAGGTCGGCCACCTTGGAGTCGAGCAGGCTCGCGTAGGGGGCGTGCAGGGGCATCCGCCAGATCGGGTCGATCGCCGTCCGGCCGGCCTGCGCCACCGCCTCGGCCAGCGCTTCGTCCTCCGTGAAGAATGCGGGCAGGTCCGGCCCGAGCGCCACCCGCGCCGCGCCCGTCAGCGTCGAGTAATCGAGGATCAGCTCCGGGCCGTCCGCATCGGCCAGGGTCAGGGCGTCCGCGAGGATCAGCCGGCCTTCCGCGTCGGTGTTGCCGATCTCGATGCTGAGTCCGGCGCGGCTCGGCAACACGTCGCCGGGGCGGAAGGCATTGCCCGAGACCGCGTTCTCCACCGCGGGGATGAGCACGCGCAGGCGCAGCCTGAGACCGGCGCCCATGACCATGTCGGCCGCCGCGAGCGCCGCGGCGGCGCCGCCCATATCCTTCTTCATCAGCAGCATCGCGGAGGACGGCTTGATGTCGAGGCCGCCCGTGTCGAAGGCCACGCCCTTGCCGACCAGGGTCACGCGCGGGGCGTCCGCCGGGCCCCAGGTCAGATCGATCAGCCGCGGCGCCCGCGGCGAAGCGACCCCTACGGCGTGGATCAGGGGGAAATTGCTGGCGAGCGCGTCCCCCTGCACGACACTGATCGCCGCGCCATGGCGCTCGGCGAGCCCCCGGGCGGCGGCCTCGATCTCGGCGGGGCCGAGGTCGTTGGCGGGGGTGTTGACGAGGTCGCGGCCAAGCGCCACCGCGGCGGCGATGCGCTCCACTTCGGTGGCATCGATGCCCGCCGTCGCCGCGAGCCGCGCCTTGGTGCCGCCGCCGGAGCGGTAGCGGCCGAACCGGTAGCTCCCCATCAGCCACGCGAGGGCGGCCTCTGCGGGATCGGGCGCGTTCTCCAGGCGGAAGATGCCCTCGGGCAGCAGACCCGGCAGCTTGCCGACGAGCAGCCGGTCGTAGGTGGGCGCCTCGGGGTCGCCGAGGCCGTACAGCACGCGGGCGAGGGTGCCGTCCGGGCCGGGCAGCAGAGCGAGGCTGCCCGCCTTCGGCGTGAAGCCGAGGGCCTGCGCAAATCGCCGCTGGGCCTGTTCCAGGCCGGCCTCGGCCTCCGTCCAGGACGCCGTCGTGACCAGGGTCACCGGCACGGCCGGCGTGTCTGCGGGCATCATAGCCGGCCGCCCTGCCGGAGTTCCGGCCTGCGTCGTGTCAGCCTGAGTCATGGGCCTCTCGTGCGCCGGCCGGTCCGCCGGCTTAACCGCTGGTTAGGGTTAACGCTCTATCACCGGCCGGCCGGGAGCGTGAAGCGCGCGCCAGCCTTCACCGTCCCGCCCGCGGAGCGTACCATGATGACGGCCCTGACCCGTGTCGCCACCACGTCGGCTTCCGCGGGACGCCGCGCCGGCCTCGCCGTCGCCCTGCTGGCCGCCCTCGGCCTCGCCGGCTGCAACACCCGCTCCCCGGAGACGACCGGCTCGATCGGCGATCGCGGCGCCCGAGCGCCCGATGCCCGCAAGGAGGTCGAGTCGCTGGCCGAACGCTACAACGCCAACCCGGGCGACGCCCGCACCGCCATCGCGTATGCCCGCGCCCTCCGGGCCACCGACCAGACCAGCCAGGCGAGCGCCGTCCTCCAGCAGGCGGCCCTGCGCAACCCGCGCGACACCGTGATCCTCGGCGCCTACGGCAAGTCGCTGGTCGAGGTCGGCCGCTACCGCGAGGCGATCGACGTCCTCGCCAACGCCCATTCCCCGGCGGCCCCGGATTGGCGCATCCTGTCGGCGCAGGGCTCAGCCTCCGCACAGCTCGGCGAGCAGACCCGCGCCCAGGGCTTCTACGAAGCCGCCCTCAAGATCCGGCCCAACGAGCCCTCGCTCCTGTCGAATCTCGGCCTGTCCTACGCCCTGTCGCGCAACCTCGATCAGGCCGAGCAGACCCTGCGTCTGGCCGCCGACCAGCCCGGTGCCGATGCGCGGGTGCGGGCGAACCTCGCCATGGTGCTGGGCCTGAAGGGCCGGTTCGCCGACGCCGAGGCGGTCCTGTGCCGCGACATGAGCCCCGAGGAGGCGGCTACGAACGTCGCGTCCCTGCGCAAGCTCGCGGCCCAGCCGAATCGGTCCAAGGCGCTGTCCGGCGCGGGTGCGCCGGGGCAGGGGTGACGCGGCGGCGCATCACAGTACCGCTTCGCGGACGCCCCGAGACCTCCGACGAACAACCGCCTTGCCGTCAACCGCCTTGCCGTTCAGGGGCCGCGACGCGGATCCCCTGCGTGACGCCGTGCCAGGACGCCTGAGTGCCGGTCACGGCGAAGCGACCCCGCGCGTCCGCCCGCCACCGTCACGCGCCTCCGCGCCATGCCGGACACGCAAACGCACCTGTCATCACGACACGGTAGCGGCCAGATTCGAAAAGTTCTATATCGTTCCGCGGCTGCGCCGCGCGGCTCCACGGGCGTCCAAATCGCCCCCGCGCATCGTCTCCTGCCCGGGCACTCCCGGGGCGGCGCGCGCCCGTCGGGCGCTACACAGGCCGAACACAGACTTCGTAGCGCAGGTCTTGCCTGTGCGTGTTCGACAACCGCAGCGAGGATAGAACCAGCCGTGCCATCATTAGACAGCTTCAAGGCTCGCCAGACGCTCGAAGCCGGCGGCAAGACCTACATGTATTATTCGATTCCCGAGGCCGAGAAGAACGGCCTCGCCTCGGCGGCCGCGCTGCCCTTCTCCATGAAGGTCATCCTGGAGAACCTGCTGCGCTACGAGGACGACCGCTCGGTCAAGAAGACCGACATCGTGGCCGCGGTGGACTGGCTCGCCGAGAAGGGCAAGGCCGAGGCCGAGATCGCGTTCCGCCCCGCCCGCGTGCTGATGCAGGACTTCACCGGCGTCCCGGCCGTGGTCGACCTCGCCGCCATGCGCGACGCCATGGTGGCCCTGGGCGGCGACCCGCAGAAGATCAACCCGCTGGTCCCGGTGGACCTCGTCATCGACCACTCGGTGATCGTCGACGAGTTCGGAACCCCGAAGGCGCTCGCCGATAACGTCGCGCTGGAATACGAGCGCAACGGCGAGCGCTACACCTTCCTCAAATGGGGCCAGTCGGCCTTCGACAATTTCTCGGTGGTCCCGCCGGGCACGGGCATCTGCCATCAGGTGAACCTGGAATACCTCTCGCAGACCGTCTGGACGAAATCCGAGGACGGGTCCGACGTGGCCTACCCGGATTCGCTGGTCGGCACCGATTCGCACACCACCATGGTCAACGGCATGGCGGTGCTGGGCTGGGGCGTGGGCGGCATCGAGGCCGAGGCGGCCATGCTCGGCCAGCCGCTCTCCATGCTGATACCCGAGGTCGTCGGCTTCAAGCTGTCGGGCAAGCTGCCCGAGGGTACCACCGCCACCGATCTCGTGCTCACCGTCACCCAGATGCTGCGCAAGAAGGGCGTGGTCGGGAAGTTCGTGGAGTTCTACGGCCCCGGCCTCGACGACATGGCGGTCGCCGACCGGGCCACCATCTCCAACATGGCGCCCGAGTACGGCGCGACCTGCGGGTTCTTCCCCGTCGACCAGAAGACCATCGACTTCCTGAAGGTCACCGGCCGGTCCGACGACCGGATCGCCTTGGTGGAGGCCTACGCGAAGGCGCAGGGCATGTGGCGCGACGCCCGCACGCCCGATCCGGTCTTCACCGACACGCTGGAGCTCGACATGAGCGAGGTCCGGCCCTCGCTTGCCGGGCCGAAGCGCCCGCAGGACCGGGTGCTCCTCGACGGCGCCAAGCCCGGCTTCGCGACCTCGATGGAGACCGAGTTCAAGAAGGCCGCCGACCTCGCGCGCCGTTACCCGGTCGAGGGTACGAACTTCGACATCGGGCACGGCGACGTGGTGATCGCCGCGATCACGAGCTGCACCAACACGTCGAACCCCTCGGTGATGATCGGCGCGGGCCTGCTCGCCCGCAACGCCGTCGCCAAGGGCCTGCGCTCCAAGCCGTGGGTGAAGACCTCGCTGGCCCCCGGATCGCAGGTCGTCGGCGAGTACCTGGAGAAGTCCGGGCTGCAGGAGCCCCTCGACGCCCTGGGCTTCAACCTCGTGGGCTTCGGCTGCACGACCTGCATCGGCAATTCCGGCCCGCTGCCGGAGGCCATCTCCAAGGCGATCAACGACAACGACGTCGTCGCGGCGGCGGTGCTCTCGGGCAACCGCAACTTCGAGGGCCGGGTGAACCCGGACGTGCGGGCGAACTACCTCGCCTCGCCGCCGCTGGTCGTCGCCTACGCGCTGGCCGGCTCGATGCAGATCGACATCACCACGGAGCCGCTCGGCCTGGGGTCTGACGGCAAGCCCGTCTACCTGAAAGACATCTGGCCGTCCTCGGCCGAGATCCAGCAGTTCATCGAGGAGAACATCACCTCGGCGCTGTTCAAGTCGCGCTACGCGGACGTGTTCGGCGGCGACCAGAACTGGAAGGACGTCGAGGTCACGGAGGCCGAGACCTTCGCGTGGAACCCGGGCTCCACCTACGTGCAGAACCCGCCGTACTTCGTCGGCATGGAGAAGACCCCGAAGCCGGTGGAGGACATCGCGGAGGCCCGCATCCTCGGCCTGTTCCTCGACTCGATCACCACCGACCACATCTCGCCCGCAGGCAACATCCGCGCGGCCTCGCCGGCCGGCGAGTACCTGCAGTCGCATCAGGTGCGCGTGCAGGACTTCAACCAGTACGGCACAAGGCGCGGCAACCACGAGGTGATGATGCGGGGCACCTTCGCCAACATCCGCATCAAGAACCAGATGGTCCGCGACCCCTCGGGCAGCGTGGTCGAGGGCGGCTGGACGCTGTTCCAGCCCTCCGGCGAGAAGATGTTCATCTACGACGCGGCGCAGAGATACGCCGCCGAGGGTACGCCGCTCGTCGTCTTCGCCGGCAAGGAATACGGTACCGGATCGTCGCGCGACTGGGCGGCCAAGGGCACGAAGCTGCTCGGCATCCGCGCCGTGGTCGCCGAGAGCTTCGAGCGCATCCACCGCTCGAACCTCGTCGGCATGGGCGTGGTGCCGCTGGTCTTCCAGGGCGAGACGAGCTGGCAGTCGCTGGGCCTGAAGGGGGACGAGACCGTCACCATCAAGGGGCTGGCGGGTGAGCTGAAGCCGCGCCAGACGCTGATCGCGGAGATCAAGTCCGCCGACGGCTCGGTGAAGGAGGTCCCGCTGACCTGCCGGATCGATACCCTCGACGAGCTGGAATACTTCCGCAACGGCGGCATCCTGCCCTACGTGCTGCGCTCGCTCGCGGCCTGATCCCTCAGCGGGGCGGCGTTCGCGCCGCACCCGGGTGAGTTCGAGGCGGCGCCCGGGAGGGCGCCGCCTTATTTGTCTGTCAGTCTGGTATGTTTCGCTTGCGCGCAACCTTGTTTGGCGGGTCTGGCGCCCCATAACCCGG
Source organism: Methylobacterium sp. E-046 (assembly GCF_022829625.1). Classification (NCBI taxonomy): domain Bacteria; kingdom Pseudomonadati; phylum Pseudomonadota; class Alphaproteobacteria; order Hyphomicrobiales; family Methylobacteriaceae; genus Methylobacterium; species Methylobacterium sp. E-046. The sequence continues at coordinate 177,515 of NZ_JAKSYP010000172.1, forward strand.
CTCCTGAAGTCAGGATGGGATCCCGATGAAGCACCTCAGCAAGACCCTCGCCGCCGCCGGCCTGACAGCCCTGCTGTCGAGCGCGGCCCTCGCCGCGCAGGTCGAGCGCGTCCGCGGCACCATCGACAAGGCCGAGGGCAGCACGCTCACGATCAAGACCGACGACGGCAAGTCGGAGACGGTGGATGTCGGCGGCGCCAAGTTCGCCTGGGTGGTCCCGTCGAACCTCGACGCCATCAAGGACGGCGTCTTCATCGGCACGGCCACCAAGGGCGAGGATCCGATGACGGCCCTGGAGGTGGTGCTGTTCCCCGAGTCGATGCGCGGCACCGGCGAGGGCCATTACGGCTGGGACACGATCACCGACCAGACCGCGGGCGCCGGCGCCAAGGTGAAGAGCGCCATGACCAACGGCACCGTGAAGGCCGAGACCTCGAACGCGCCCAAGGTGAAGAGCGCGATGACCAACGGCACCGTGAAGGCCGACAAGGCGGCCTCCGGCGGCGAGCGGACCCTGACGGTGAGCTACGGCAAGGACGGGTCGAAGGAGATCGTGGTGCCGTCCTCGGCGCCGATCGTCGCCTTCGAGCCGGCCGACAAGGCGATCCTGAGCCCGGGCTCCAAGGTGTTCGCGGTGGTCGCCAAGGACGGCGCCAAGGCCGAGGGCAAGCTGGTGGCCGTCGGCAAGGACGGCCTGACCCCGCCCATGTAACGACGCGAGGGGCCCGCCCGGCGATCCTCGTCGGGCGGACCGGAATGGTCGGAGCGCGGGGCCTGACTCCGCCGCCGCGGGCCATCCCGCCCGCGCCGCCATCGCGCGGTGCGGGGGCGCAGCGGAAGCCCCCAGATCGAACCGCGTCCCGGGAGCGCGCCGCCGAGGCTGCTGCGGAGCCGTTCGGGATCATAACGCGGGGGGGACGATCCCCGATCACGATGCCCGGCGAAGGGTGTCGCCGGGCTCGCGTGGATCAGCCCTTCAGCGCGACCGTGAAGTCCGCCTCGGTCTTCGTCCGGATCTCGTCCTCGGTGACGCCGTCGGCGAGCTCGATGAGCCTCATGCCGCCGTCGCCCTTCTTGTCGATCTCGAACACGCCGAGGTCGGTGATGACGAGGTCGACCACCTGGGTGCCGGTCAGCGGCAGGTCGCAGGCCTTGAGCAGCTTCGGGCTCTCGGTGCCGTCCTTGTTTCTGGCGACGTGCTCCATCACCACCACGACGCGCTTCACGCCCGCCACGAGGTCCATGGCGCCGCCCATCCCCTTCACCATCTTGCCCGGGATCATCCAGTTGGCGAGGTCGCCGTTGCCGGCCACCTGCATGGCGCCGAGGATCGACAGGTTGATGTGACCGCCGCGGATCATCCCGAAGGAGTCGGCCGAGGAGAAGTAGCTCGTCGTCGGCAGGGCGGTGATGGTCTGCTTGCCGGCGTTGATCAGGTCCGGGTCCTCCTCACCCTCGTACGGGAAGGGACCCATGCCCAGCATGCCGTTCTCGGATTGAAGCTGCACCGACATGCCCTCGGGGATGTAGTTCGACACCAGCGTCGGGATGCCGATGCCGAGGTTCACGTAGAAGCCGTCCTCCAGCTCCTTGGCGGCGCGCGCCGCCATCTGCTCGCGGGTCCAGGCCATGATGTTCGCTCCCTTCCCGTCCGATCAGTGCGTGCCGCCGCCGGCGGCGGCGGCCGGGGTGCTGTCGCCGCGCTTGCGGGTCGTGCGCTGCTCGATGCGCTTGTCGCGCGTGCCCACGTCGATGATGCGCTTCACGAAGATGCCGGGCGTGTGGATGGTGTCCGGGTCGATCTCGCCGGGCTTCACGAGGTGCTCCACCTGCGCCACCGTCATCCGGGCGGCGGTCGCCATCATCGGGTTGAAGTTGCGCGCGGTCATCCGGTAGCGGAGGTTCCCCTCGGTATCGCCCGTATGGGCGTGGACCAGGGCGAGGTCGGCGAACAGGCCGCGCTCCATGACGAAGTGCTCGCCGTCGAACTCGCGCACCTCCTTGCCCTCGGCGACCTTGGTGCCGACGCCGGTCTTGGTGAAGAAGGCCGGGATGCCGGCGCCGCCGGCGCGGATGCGCTCGGCCAGCGTTCCCTGCGGGTTGAACTCGATCTCCAGCTCGCCGCCGAGATACTGCCGGGCGAATTCCTTGTTCTCGCCCACGTAGGACGAGATCATCTTCCGCACCTGGCGGGTGTCGAGGAGCTTGCCGAGGCCGACGCCGTCGATGCCGGCATTGTTCGAGACGACGGTCAGGCCCTTGACGCCGGAGAGGCGCACCGCCTCGATCAGCTCGTCGGGAATGCCGCACAGGCCGAAGCCGCCGCACATCACCATCATGTCGTCGCGCAGGAGGCCGGCGAGCGCCGCGGCGGCATCCGAGTAGACCTTCTTCATCGAACCGTCCTTTTCCCGCCGGACCCGACCGGCCGAAATCTTTGGGAAGCGCGTTTCCTCGCGCCCCCTGTCGGCGATTCCCCCGGCGAAATCCAGTGCCGTACACCGCAACTCCGTGCGGCCGGCGGCGATCCGTAACCCCCGGCGGCAGGGGAGGGGCCGAAGGTTCTGTGCGGAGCCGGCAGACAAAACCCGCGGAGGACGCTACAACGCCGCCTCGATGAGCAGAGCCTGCCGGGCCCCGCGACGGCTTGAGGGGGCCTGGCGCGGCCCCGGCTTCCGGCCGCAACCGCGGCCCGTCCGGAGCAAGATGTCGCCGCGCCGCCCTATCCTCTTCCTCGCCGCCGGGAGCGTGGTCGTCGCTGGTCTCGGCCTGCGCGACTGGCCGGTGGATGCCGTGAGGGCTTCCGCCTTCGCCGGCCGCGCCTTCGACGCATACGGTCTCACGGTGACCGTCGAGGGGCCGGCGAGCCTGACGCTGCTGCCCCTGCCGCGCCTCACCCTGGGCCGCGTCCGCGTGGCGGCGGAATCAAACGGGCCGCCGCTGGCGGCGGACGGCCGCCTGGTCCTCGACTTCGATCTTCTGAGCCTGCTCGCCGGGCGGGCGGCCGTGGGGGGGCTGCGCCTGGAGGGCGCCCGCCTCGCGCGCGACGCCGATTGGCGGACGCCCCTGACCCGCCTCGCCGAGCAGGCCCGCGCCGGCGGGACGGTGCGGCCGCGCCGGATCACTCTGAGCGCTGCCCGCCTCGACGGTGGCGATGAGGCCCGGGACATCGACCTCGACCTCGCATGGCCGTTCTGGAGCGCCGCGGCGGAGGGCCGTGCGAGCCTGACCTGGCAGGGCGTGGCCACGCGGATCACCCTGGCGAACCTGCGCCCGGCCGACATCGTCCAGGGGCGAAGCAGCCCGTTCTCCGCGGAGGTCGCGTGGCCGGGCGGGCGCCTCGCGGCGGACGGGACGGTGGCGCCCCCGAGGCCCGGCGCTGCGCTGCCGGTCCTCGCCGGACAGGTGCGGTTCGAGACGCGCGCGCTGCCGGAGTGCCTCACCTGGATCGGCCGGGACGTGCCGCTCTCGCCCCTCGCCGGCGCTTTCTCGATCGCCGGGCGGATCGAGACCGCGGACAGGTCGGTGTCCTGGCCAAGCCTGCGGATCGGCCTCGGCCAGAACGTGCTGGAGGGCGCGGGCTCCGTCGCCCTGGGCCCCGGCGCCACGCCCCGCCTCTCCGTTCAGGCGACGCTGGCGGCCGAGACCCTCGACCTCGCGCCCCTGGTCGGTGACCTCAGGCAACTCCTCGACCGGGAAACCCGACCGCTGGCCCTGGGACCGTTCACGCGCGGGGACCTCGATCTGCGCCTGTCGGCGGCCGAGGGACAGGTCGGGCCGGTTCAGGTCCAGGATCTGGCGGCGAGCGTCCTGGTGCGCGACGCCGCCGTCGAGATCGCGGTGAACCGGGCCCGGATCCAGAACGGCACGTTCAAGGGCCGGATGACCCTGGCGAGCGGAGCCGATCCGGACGCGACCGAGATGCGCGCGCAGGGAAGCCTCGACCGCCTCGATCTCGGCAGCCTGCTGAGCGACCTCGGCGTAGCCCGCTGGCTGACGGGGCCTGCGCACGGCCAGTTCGCCCTCGAGGCCAGCGCCCGCGACAGCGCCGGCCTCTTGGCGCGCCTCGGCGGTCGGGCGAGCCTCGCCGTCGAGAACGGCACGATCACGGGCCTCGACCTCGCCGACGTCATCCACCGCAACGGTGCCGTCGCGGCCGGGGCGCTCGCGCGCCGCAACGGCCGTACGGCCTTCGAGCGCGCCGCCATCACCCTCCGCTTCGCCGACGGCATCGGCGAGATCGCCGAGGCGGGCCTGATCGGGTCGGCGGTCGGGGCGACCCTGCACGGACAGGTGTCGCTGCCGGACCGGCGCCTCAACGCCAGGGGCAGTCTCGTCCTGCGACCCTCGAGCGAGCCGTCGCGCGGGCTGTCCTTCGAGATCGCGGGACCCTTGAGCGCGCCCGCCGTTCAGACCGGCGCGCAGGACGAGGCCGCCGAGGCGGCGGGCCGGGCAGGGGAGGCGATGTTGCCCGAAGCCCTCAAGGAACCCGCCGCGCTGGGCCTCCCCGGCACGGTCCGCGCCTACGCTCCGTAGCATCCCCGATGGCGCCTTCGACGGCCAAGCTCTAAGATCGCGCCCACCGCCCCATGATCCCCATGCGCCGCCTGCTCATCGAGGAACCCGTCACCCGCGCGGGGCCGCTGGCCCGCCGGCTGGCCGTGTTCTCCATCGTCGCCACCGGGATCGCGCTGATCCTGGTCCGCGACCCGCGTGCCGATACCGACGCGGCGCTCGCCGCCCTGGTGGCCGGGCTCGGCATCGCCATCGCGGCGGCGCTCGCCGCGGTCTTCGCCTTCGTGCAGGTCTGGCGCGAGGGCGCGCGGGGTCTCGGCGCCGCCGTCGCCGGGTTGATCCTCGCACTCCTCGTGCTGGGCTATCCGGCCTTCCTCGGCCTGCGCGGCCTGCGCCTGCCGGCCCTGTCGGACATCACCACCGACATCGACAATCCGCCCGCCTACTCGCGCTCCCGCGCCGCCTTCACGGCCCGCGGCGGCCGCTACCCGGCCGAACCCGATCCGTCGCTCCGCGAGCGCCAACGCGGCGCCTATCCGCAGATCGCCCCGCTGACCCTCGATATCGGCGCCGACGAGGCCTTCGAACTGGCCCGCAAGGCCGCCCTGAAGCGGAACTGGCAGATCGTCGAGGCGATCCGCCCGGGCGGCCGCACCGGCAACGGCCGGATCGAGGCGGTGGCGCGCGGTCTGATCCTCAACCTGCCGGACGACGTGACCGTCCGGATCCGCCCCCGTGCCGACGGGGCCCGGATCGACGTCCGGTCGGCCTCGCGGCTCGGCGGGCGCGACTTCGGCAGCAATGCCGACCGGATCCGCGCCTACCTCGACGACGTCGCCAACCTCGCCCTCGCGGTGAAGTGAGGCCGCGCCGACCGTCCTCAGGCGGGGGCGAAGGTCCCGTCGAGGCTCGGCGTGCCCTCCGTCCGCGCCAGCCCGCGCCCGACCAGATCCTCCAGATGGGCGAGGACCGACAGGGCCGCCGCTCCCTTCAGCCGCGGATCGAGTCCCTGGTAGATCGCCGCGACGATCTCGGCGACGCGCTCGTCACCGGCGGCCAGCCGGCCCCGGATCGCGGCTTCGCGCTGGCGGCGGTGGCCCGCGAGGCCGCGGAGGAAGCGGGCCGGGTCGCGGACCGGGCCGCCATGGCCCGGCCAGTAGATGGATTCAGTGCGGCCGCGCAGCTTGTCGAGCGAGGCCATGTAGGCGCGCATCGTCCCGTCCGGTGGGGCCACGATCGTCGTGGACCACGCCATGACGTGGTCACCCGAGAACAGGGCTTCCGCCTCCGGCAGCGCGAAGGCGAGGTGGTTCATCGTGTGCCCGGGCGTCTCCACCGCGACGAGGGTCCAGCCCGGACCGGTGACGGCATCGCCCTCCGCCATGACACGGTCGGGGTCGTGATCCCGGTCGGCGCTGGCGTCGAGCCTCGGTACCTCCGCGTCGGTCAGGTCCCGCGCGGTCCGATGCAATCCGCAGCCGAGGATCGGCGCCCCTGTCCGGGCGGCGAGGAGCCGGGCGCCGGGCGAGTGATCGCGATGGGTGTGGGTGACTACGATGGCCTCGATCGTCTCGCCGGAGAGGTCACGGAGGAGCGCGTCGATGTGGCCGGGATGGTCCGGGCCGGGATCAAGCACCGCGACGCGACCCTGGCCGATCACGTAGGTGCAGGTGCCGCTCGCCGTGAACGGGCCGCCGTTCGGCGCCACGCGCCGGCGTATCAGCGGTGCGACCGTCTCCAGGCATTCGGCCCGGGGCATCGAGGGATCGAAAGTCAGCTTGATCTCGTCTGCGTCCGCCATCGCCGCCTTGCGCGATCTGGTGGGCGCTTCCTAAGGCTCATCCACGCCGCGTAGCAAACGCTGCAGGCACCGACGACATCCTGGGCCAGCCGCCGATGCGGGCCGGTCTGGGATCGACCGACGGCGTCGGCTCATTCCGCCCGGTTCTGGCGCCGGGCGCGGACGCGGACCGGGACGGGCGCGGGGGCCGGAACGAGGCCGAGCGCTGCCTCGCGCAGAGCGTCGCCGGCTCTGTCGATGAACGCCGCGAGGCGGGCGGCCGTCGCGGCTGTCTTCGATTGAACGGCTTTCTTGGCAGAGTGCAGCATCACGGATCCCGGCTCGAACCTGACGACCTATCTTCGAACGCTAGCCTCTCCGTACCGTTCCGTCACCCATTGCCGCGGCCCGACGTTCTGGACGTCGCAGCCCTGGGGATACCGCGCACAGGACTTTGTCGAGGGGGCGGAACCCGAGCGAAACCTTGGCGTTTTCGTGGTCAGAACGACGCGGCCCGCCCGCGTTGAATTTTTTCGAAGGATACGAACAATGCTCGGTTGGGCCGTAACTTTCCTTGTCGTCGCCCTCGTGGCCGCGCTGCTTGGTTTCGGTGGAATCGCCGGAACGGCGATGGAAGCCGCAAAGCTGGTGTTCTTCGTGGCGATCGTCCTATTCGCGATCTCGGCCGTCGTGGGCCTGATGCGCGGCCGCTCGCCGACACTCTGACGCGTGTCAATTCACGCCGGCCCGGCGTTCGTGCCGGCGCGACGAAGGTGAGGGCCGCCGCGATTCGCGGCGGCTTCTTCGTTGATACTATCGGTCGGTGCGACGGGCGGCTTCGCGATCGCGGCAGTGCCGCTTCTCAGACACGCAGGCGTGCTCCGGTCCGTTGGCCTCTGGTGAACTGCGAGCCTTGTTCTCGGCCGGCCTGCGCGATCAGAGCGGAGCAACCGGATGCTGCGGCCGCCACGCCTCACGAGTCTCCGCTGTCGTCATCTGCCCGCGAAGACTGCGCAGAGAGCGTCGCGCAAAGTTGCCGCGATGAGCGGCCGAAACCAGACGCCCGTCAGGCTTTCCCGCCGTCACCACTGTCGAGCTTGGCGATCAGGTCCGCGAAGCGATCGGGCACGGGCTGCTGCGTGATGGAATCGTACATCGTCCGCAACTGCGCGGCGAGGCGATTGCGGGTGTGGTCAGTCAGGCTGCTGCGGGTCGCATTTCTGGCGCTCGACGGACGGGTTTCGTCGACGTTGCTGTTTCGGATCTCTGATCTGTGATCGGAAGCAGTTCCCGAACGCGGATCCCGCGCGCGGAGAGCTGCATCCTTCCCCTGGTCCACCATCGATACGCCCCTTAGTGCCGAAGTCGGCTTGACCGCATTGTGCTGCGGCTCGACATACGCCATGGCTGCGGCGGCAACGCCTGCCCGCCGGGATCGGTTCCGCCGGGGGGTGGAACGGAGTGCGGGCCGCCGCGTTGGGCGGTAGGCTGCGCAGGATACAAGCCGGCCCCGGCACCGCTTCGGTTACAGATCGAGGTGACGCGGCCGGGCAACACGGCGAGGCACAGGGGATCGAATGTCGACATCGCAACTCGTGGTACAGCACCTGCCGTACCTGCGCCGCTACGCGCGCGCGCTCACGGGGAGCCAAGTGGCGGGTGACGCGTACGTCGCCGCCACGCTGGAGACCCTGGTCAACGAGCCTGACACGCTCGGCCGCAGCACCAACATCAAGGCCGACCTGTTCCGCGTCTTCACGCGGATCTGGAACTCGCTCTCGGTGAACGGCCGCAGCGAGCAGGTTCAGCACGACCTTCCGGCGGAGGTCCGCCTCGGCCAGATCACGCCGCTGCCGCGGCAGGCCTTCCTGCTCTCCTGCCTCGAAGGCTTCTCCGAGGAGGACGCTGCGATCATCCTGGCCGTCGACGTGTCAGAGGTCCGCGACCTCGTGGACGAGGCCGGCCGTGAGCTCGCCGCCGACATGGCCACAGAGATCCTCATCATCGAGGACGAGCCGCTCATCGCCATGGATCTCGAGGCGCTTGTCGAGGGTCTCGGCCACAACGTGATCGGCGTCGCCCGCACTCGCACCGAAGCGATCAAGATCGCTGGCGAGGGCAAGCGGCCCGGACTGATCCTGGCCGATATTCAGCTCGCCGACGGATCCTCCGGTCTCGACGCCGTGAACGACCTGCTGAAGACTTTCGAGGTGCCGGTGATCTTCATCACGGCCTATCCGGAGCGCTTCCTCACCGGCGAGCGGCCCGAGCCGGCCTTCCTCATCGCGAAGCCGTTCCAGCCCGCCAACGTCTCCGCTGTCATCAGCCAAGCGCTGTTCTTCCAGCAGACGGCCCGCCGTCGGGAAGCCAAGACCGCGTGACCTGACGCGGCGTATCGGCGGGACAGTCCGCCGCCCCGACGTCTCCGAACGGATACGAAGCCCCGGCGCGAGCCGGGGTTTTTTTATGCCGGCACGGTCCGGCGCCGGACGCAAAAAAACGGGCCGGAGAAGGCTCCAGCCCGTCGCGAAGGTTCCGGCCGATGCACAAGGGGAATGCGGGGAGGACCAGGTGGCCGGGTGCTGGAGAAACGGCCGCGGAACCGGGAGGTTCCAGGGCGCGCACTTTTTCGACGGAAGTGGCTAAAAAACCACAGTGGACAGTTGTGGATGGCGCGCGTGCGCCGTCGCACCAATCCCGCAACGGCGATTGAATACTGAGGGCGCGTAGAAGCGCGGAAGTCTAGGAACCTGCGATTGCAGGCCGCGTTATCACCACATCCTGTCAAGCTCTCGCGATGAGGTCGGGGCGATGCTGCGGTCTGGTTTCATTCTGGGCGTGAGCGCTCCCGCCGCTCTCCTCACCGTTCTGGTGCAGCCGGTGGTGCGGGAAACAGCCGATCGCTGGACTGCGCCGGTCCCGACGATGCAGATGAGCCAAGCGCCGCTGCCGGGAATGCGGCCGGTCTCATTGTCCATCAGCCCCACCCGGGTCGCGGGGGTCCAGAAGATTGAGAGCCGTACGGCGCCGGTGGCGGGCGAGGCGGAGGATCTGAGCATCCGCCCGATCCTGAAGCAGCCCCCGCGTCGCTTGGTGCGTGAGGGTTGCGAGACGGCCCTCAGCTCACTGGTCGGTCCTGAGGCGCGGCGCATGACCCCGGGCCGCTGCATCTCCTGATCGAGAAACCTATCACCGCGCACAACAAAAGGCCCCGTCCATCGGCGGGGCCTTTTGTTGTGCGCGCCATGTTGGGAATGAAGACGGCGCCGGTCCGGAGGACGCGGCGCCGTTACGCATTACGAAGGTTCGGCTGCGTCACTCGGCGCGGCCGGTACCCGTGGACTGGCCACCCTTGCGCCCCGCCGACGACGCGAGTTCGCGGTCCTGGGAGAACGAACGCTTCTCGGCGGGCACGCTGCGGCCGCCCTTGCTGGCGATCTCGCGCTGCCGCTCCAAGTTCATCGAGGCAAAGCCCCGCTTCGAGGTCGAATTTCCGGATGCCATCAGTTCCTCCTCAGGCTTCGCTTCACCCCGCAACAACCTTCAGCAATAACCAAGGTTCCTGTTCCGAGACCTGCTTAAGCTTCTAACAGCTCAGCTTGGCGGCAACCGGGCTCTTGTGCGCCGCGTTGACCACCGAACGACCGGGTTTGCTTGTCCGCGCCTGTTCTCGGAATGCGCCCGAGGCGCGGCGGACGACTCGGCGGGCCGCATGGGGCGGCGATCGCGAAAGGGCTTCTGACAGGATGACGAATCGCAACATGGTGAAGGACGGCGCCGGGTCGCCGCCGCAGATGAAGCCGAATGCACCGCCCCTTCCGCCGATGCCGGCACCGGAGGATTCCGCCCGTCCAACGACCCGCGAGGAGCCGGTGGATTCGCCGCACCTGAATGCGAGCCTCAAGCGCGAGGCCCCCGGGCCCGGCGAGCAGGGCCTGTCGACCAAGCGATGAGGTGCCGGCTCAGCCCGCCTGCCTCCGCGTCAGGCGGGTGAGCCCGAAGATCAGCAGTCCGATGGCCAGGATCGTGACGATCCCGGCCACGGCGAGGATGCGCTGGACGAGTGGCGTGTAGACGCCGCGGACGGCGTCGAAGCCGTAACACAGCAGGGCGAGCCGGTCGGCCAGCCCGCCGATCCGGCCCTCGCCGGCCTCCGTGAGCGCGAGGCGCAGGTCCCGCCCGGTGAGAGCCAGGGGCGAGAGCACGCGGGCGACGCGCCCGTCGCCGGCGAGCAGCAGGGCGGCGGCTGGGTGGGCGAAGCTGTCCGTGTCGGCATCGTAGATCGCGGTATAGCCGAGGGCCCCGGTGAGCCGGGCGACGGCCGCCTCCGCGGCCACGAGCGGCACGAGGGCGATCGCGTCCGCGCGGTCGCCCAGCGTCTCCCGGATCATCCGGCGGGCGGCTGCGGCATCGTCGCGCGGGTCGATCCCCACGAGGATCAGGGCATAGCCGCCCGCCGGCAGGCCGGTGGCCGCCAGGGCGTCGGCCGACATGGACACCATCGGGTCGCAGACGTTGCCGCAGGTGTAGTCCACCGGCAGCAGCAGGGTGGGCCGTCCGGCCAGCGCCTGTCCGAGCGTCGTGGCCCGCCCGGTACGGGCGTCTGTGACCGGAAGGTCGAGGGGCGCGCGGGCGCCCGGCGACGGTGCCGCCGCGACGCGGGCGAGGTCGGCCTGAACGAGGCGGGCCCGGGCCGGCGGCGCGGCCAGGCACAGGGCCAGCAGCGACAGGGCGGTGAGGCTCCGGCGCGTCCGGGAGCCCCCTTGGCCCGGTGCGGGACTAGACAAGTGCTTGACGAACCGCATGGATGTGCGGGCTCGTCCGGCCCCGCCGTCCTGGGCCTGAGATCCGCCGCGGAGCCGCTGTATGACCCTCGACACCGAGGTTTCCTCCCTGAAGCAGGTGCCGCTGTTCCGCGAAGTGGAGCCGGCGCGCCTGAAGCTCCTGGCCTTCACCAGCGAGCGGGTGCATTTCGAGCCCGGGCAGCGGTTCTTCGCCCGCGGCGACGTGGCGGATGCGGCCTACGTGATCCTGCAGGGGACCGCGGAGGTCAGCATCGACGGTCCCGCCGGCCCGGTGCGTCTGGCGCTGCTCGGCCAGGATGCCCTCGTGGGCGAGATGGGCATCCTGGCCGAGCAGCCCCGGTCGGCCACCGTGACGGCGGAATCCGCGGTGACCGCCCTGCGCATCGACCGCGGCGTGTTCCTGGAGCTGTTGGCACAGTTTCCACAGATCAGTATCGCCCTGATGCGGGTGCTCGCGCTGCGCCTGGAGCAAACCAACCAAGCGCTCGCCGAGAGCCGGGGCTGAGGCGGGATCACGCCGGCGGATAGGTGATGAACTCCAGAAGTGAGCCGTCCGGATCCCGGAAGTAGACGCTGACGCCCGCGCCTGCGGCGCCGTGCCGCTCGACCGGGCCGAGTTCCACGGGCACGCCGGCCGCTTCGAGATGCGCGATCGCGTCCTCAATCGTCCCGGACCAGCGGAAGCAGAGGTCGCTGTTGCCGGGCTGGACCGGCTTCTCGGCCACCGGCGTCGCCGCGACGCCCGGACCGTGGCAGTTGAGCTGCACGCCGCCGAACCTGTAGGCGAAGCCCGGACCCCGCTCGATGATCTCGGCGCCCACCACGTCGCGGTAGAACGCGTTGGAGCGCCCCCAATCGCTCACGTGGATCACGCAATGGTCGAGGTGGATGGCCGGCCTGAGCACCGCCACCGGCGCGAGCGTGGATTCCTCGGACAGGGTCTGGGTCTCGGGCATCGATCTCCTCCGCGAATGGCGCCGTCACGATCCGCCGCCTTTCAGAATTAGGGCGCAACCGTGGCCGCGGGAGCAGGCGCTGGCCGCCCGCTGCGGCGGAAAAGCTACATCGTCGCCGACCGCGAGACGGTAGTCATGGCCCGAGGACCGCACCCGCATGACAGGACCTATGATCGCGACTTACCCCTCGGCCTGGAGCCGCATTCGCCGGCTTGTCCGCTCGCGAATCCTGCTCGCCGTCGTGGCGATCGCACCCCTGGCCGCGTGCCAGACCCGGCCCGTTCAGGTCGCGCAGGACGACGATTCGGCGTGGTACATCGGGTCCAAGCCCGACAAGCCCTACGACATCCCGCTCGTCGACACCGGGCGCCTGGATCCGAAGTATCGCCGCCAGCAGGTCAGCTACAACGGGCCGGAGCAGCCCGGCACGATCGTGGTCGACATCGACAAGCGCCAGCTCGTCCTCGTGCAGGCGGACGGCACCGCGATGCAGTACGGCGTCGGCGTCGGGAAGGCTGGCTTCTCGTGGAAGGGCGAGGCCCGGGTCGGCCGCAAGGGCGTCTGGCCGGATTGGAGCCCGACCGTCACGATGGTCTCGCTCAATCCCGATCTGCCGCGGACCCGCAAGGGCGGCGTCGACAATCCCCTCGGTGCCCGCGCCCTGTACCTCTACCAGGGCAACCGCGACATCCTGTTCCGCATCCACGGCACCAACGAGCCCTGGAGCATCGGCGAGCAGCTGTCGTCGGGTTGCGTGCGGATGCTGAACGAGGACATCGCCGACCTCTACGAGCGCGTGCCGGTTGGGACCCGCGTCCTCATCAAGCGCAACGGCAAGTACCGGGTCTGAGGCGCGGTCCACCCGGGCGCGGCGCCGCGCCGGCCGGAAATCGGTCGCCCGTTCCAAGCCGTCATCCCTCACGGCCTTCGCCGTGCTCCGGCGGCGCAGGATCGCGGTTCTCGGACCGCCTTCACGGCAAGCGGCGCGGGTTCGACGGGGCGGAGACCTCAGGCCGCGCGTGGCCCGACGTCATCGCGACCCGCCCGTCATGGCGGCGTGTCGAGCCGGTGCCTCAGCCGGCCGGCGCGGTCGGTTCCTTCCCGCCCGCGACCGCCCCGACGAGCCGGCCGAGGGCCGCGCGGTCCAGGATGGGATCGCCGGGCCGCCCGTCCGGAGCCATGCCGTCGCTCGCCAGTACCTCGGCGGCCGTCAGACCCGTCGCCGTCTCGACGACCGGACGGACCGGTCCGATGGCGTGGTCGGCCCAAACCAAGAGGGCCGTACACAGGGCGAGGGCGCCCATCAGGGTCTTGAAAAAGGTCATGCAGCTCAACGGTCGCCCGGAGCCGCCGTTCCGGGGCGCGGCGCGGAACACTTTCGCAACCCGCGCGCGATAGCGTTCCCTTTGTGCGACCTGCAAGTGTGTGAGTCGGCAAAATCGCCACATTGGCCGCGCAGCTTGGCGGCTTCACCAGACCTCTCTCAGATCGAACGCCTCCCGCGTGGACCATTCTTCGATGATCAGACCGATGTTCGCCCTGCTCCTCCTCTGCGGCCCCGCGGCCGCGGCCGGGACGGTCAGCGGTCCGGCGACCGTGATCGACGGCGACACGATCGAGGTGCAGGGCACCCGCATCCACCTCTACGGGATCGATGCCCCCGAGACCGCGCAGAGCTGCGAGACCGCGAAAGGGCTGGAATACCGCTGCGGTCGCGAGGCCGCGCTGGCGCTGGACGCCCGGATCGCCGGGGCCGTGGTCACGTGCGAGCGGCGCGACACGGTCGCGGGTCGGCTCGCCGGGATCTGCCACGTCCACGGCGAGGACCTGTCGGCCTGGATGGTCGGACAGGGACTGGCGCTCGCCAGCCGCCAAGTCACGGCATCCTATGTCCGCCAGGAGGGCCACGCCTGGGCGACCCGCCGCGGCATCTGGGCCGGCACCTTCGAGAAGCCGGCCGACTGGCGCCAGGACCGGCGCCGCGTCGAGGCGTCGGCTGGGGCCGGCGCGGCCGAGTAGCCGCGCGGCCGGTTCAGGCCGTCCGGTCGTGGCCCTCGGTGTAGTCCCGCCACAGTAGCACGAGGGCGGCCATGACGGCCGGACCGACGAACAGGCCGAGCAGCCCGAAGGTCTCCACACCTCCGAGGATGCCGAGCAGCACCCACAGGAAGGGCAGCTTCGTCGTGCCGCCGATCAGGGCCGGTCGGATGAAGTGGTCGGCCACGAAGGTCACCACGAGGCCGGCCGCCGCGACCACGATGGCCGCCGTCACCGAGCCCGCCGCCACCAGCAGAAGCGCCGCGATGGCGATGGCTACGGCGGCGCCGAACGGGATCATCGCGGCCACCGCCGTGAAGGCGCCGAGCAGGACCGGGTGCGGTACGCCCGCGAAGTAGTAGACGATCCCGAGCACGAAGCCCTCGCCGAGGCCGACCAGCACGAGGCCGTCGACGGTGCCGTGCACGGAGGCCACCATCTGACGGGCGACGCGCTCGCCGCGCGGGCCGAACAGGCGATGGCAGGCGGTGAGCGACTGGTCCCGCACCGTCCGCCAGTCGCGGAACAGGAAGAACAGGGCCACGAGGCTGAAGCCGAACAGCACGATCCGGTGCATGACTTCGCGGCCAACGTTGCGCGAGGCGCCGATCACCGAATGGTTCTCGAAGCGGCGCAGCAGCTCGGAACCCGCCTTGGCGTGGCCCAGATTGTCGTTCCACCACGCCGTCGCCTGAGGCGCGCCGTAGGGCAGGTGCTGAAGGAATTCGGGCGCCGCGATGCCGTTCGCCTCCGCGTTGCGGACGAACTCGGCCACGTCGTGGGCCTCCCGGGCGGCCTGGATGCCGAGGATCGCCAGGGGCGCCAGGAAGACGAGGGCCACGGCCGCCGTCATGAGCGTGGGCAGGAGCAGGTTGTGCTTGCCGGGCGGAAAGCGGTGCTCGAGGCGCGTGTAGAGCGGCCAGAGGGCGATCGCCAGCACGACCGCCCAGGCCAAGGCCGGCAGGAACTCGTGCAGGATCCACAGGCCGAGGGCCGCGAGCGCCAGCGCCAGAAGGACCCGGGCCGCCCCCTGCGAGCGCGCTCGCTCCTGCGGCGGCTCCGCCCCCGGGGGCTGCGTCTCGACCGGCACCGGCGTCGTGCCGGGCTTGATCATTGGTTGCATCCGTCAGGTCTCCTGGGCAGACATGGCCGCCGCACCCTGCACCTAGGGGCGGCGCCGGGCAGCGGTACGCGCGTCCGCGCGCACGATCCTGCGCGCTGCCGATACGCTGTGGACAAGCCCTGAAACGCTGTGGGAACCGTCGCGGTTGCCGCCCCTGACCCCCTCGTGTAGAGGTCGCCGCCATCCGACCGGGCCGTGTAGGATGGCCCGTATATGCGTAGGGTGGCCGCGCAGGGCGCGAGTGCCGGGCCGCCCGGCGGCGAGGGGGCTCCCGCACGACCGACCCGGAATTCGAACAGCCCGCGAGAAGACATGTCCGACGAGCCCGCCCACGGCAGCGCCACCTTCCAGCGCGTGGCCGATATCATAGCCGAGACTGCCGACATCCCGCGGGACAAGATCACGCCCGAGAGTCACGCCATCGACGATCTCGGTATCGACAGTCTGGCGTTCCTCGACATCGCCTTCGCGGTTGACAAGGCCTTCGGGATCAAGCTGCCCCTGGAGCGCTGGACCCAGGAGGTCAACGAGGGCAAGGTCCCGGCCGAGGAATACTTCGTCCTCAAGAACCTGTGCGCGCGCATCGACGGCCTCGTGGCCGAGAAGGCCGCCAAGGTCTGAACCAAGGCCGATTCGACACGTCATGCGCCTCGAATACTTCGAGATGATCGATTCCGTGCGGCTCCTCGACCGGGCCGCCGGCCGCATCGAGGCGCTCGCCCGGGTGCCCCTGGAGAGCCCCGTCTTCGAGGGGCACTTCCCCGGCCATCCGCTGGTGCCCGGGGTGCTCCTGACCGAGACCATGGCGCAGGCCTCCGGCTACCTCGTGCTGGCCCATCTCGACTTCACGCGGATGCCGTTCCTTACCGGCGTCGACAAGGCGCGCTTCCGCTCCTTCGTGGGGCCGGGGGCGGAACTGGTGGTCACGGCGAGCCTGGAGCATGACGGCTCGGGCTACGCGGTCACCCGGGCGGCGATCAGCCATGCCGGCAAGGCGCTGTGCGATGCCGAGCTGCGCTTCCGCACCATGCCGTTCCCCGACGGGCTCGACGTGCCCATGCGCGAGCGGGCACGGACGATCGGCCTGTTCCCGGACGCGCGCCAGCCCGTGAGCCGATCATGAGCCGCGCGGTCGTCATCACCGGTCTGGGCCTCGTCTCCTGCGCGGGCGAGGGCGTCGAGGCGCACCTCGCGGCCCTCGACGGTGACGCGGCGCCGCGCACCGACACCGAAACCTTCGCCCCGTATCCGGTTCATCCCGCCCCGGCGATCGCCTGGGACGGCCAGATCCCCAAGCGCAGCGACCAGCGTCAGATGGAGGCGTGGCAGCGGCTCGGCGTCTACGCCGCGGGCCTCGCCCTCGACTCGGCCGGGGTGAAGGACGACGCCGCCCTGAAGCAGGCGCTCCACCTCGTGGTGGCGGCCGGCGGCGGCGAGCGGGATTACGCGGTCGACGGGGCCATCCTGACGGGCCTGCGCGACGCACCGGACCCCGGCGCCTACCTCAACGAGCGGCTCCAGAACGACCTGCGCCCGACCCTGTTCCTGGCCCAGCTCTCCAATCTCCTCGCCGGCAACATCGCCATCGTGCACGGGGTGACGGGGGCCTCGCGCACCTTCATGGGCGAGGAATCCGCCGGGGTCGACTCCCTCCGGATCGCTCGGGCACGGGTCGCTTCGGGCCAGATCGACGCGATCCTGGTGGGCGGCTCCTACAGCGCCGAGCGGCCGGACGTCTTGGTGGTCCACGAGATGGGCGGATACCTCGCCCACGGGGGCTATCGGCCGGTCTTCGCGCGCGGCGCGCCGGGCGGCTTCATCCTGGGCAGCTGCGCCGCCTTCCTGATGCTCGAATCGGACGATCACGCCGCCGCCCGTGGGGCCCGCGCCTTCGCCCGTCTCGACGCCGTGGCGAGCGACCGCACCCGGCGCATGCCCGGCAGCCTCGCCGGCAGCCTCGCCGACCTCTGGCAGAAGGCCGGCCTCACGGCGCCCGACCGGATCCTGTCGGGCGCCACCGGCGTCCCGTCGATCACCGCGGAGGAGGGCGATGCTCTTGCACGCCTGGCGCCCGGAGCCCGCATCCGCGCCCTCGGCGATGTCGTCGGGCACGGGCTTGAGGTGGCGGCACCGCTCGGGGCGGCACTCGCGGCCGCCCTCGTCGCCCACGGCCGGGCCCGCGAGGTCGCCGTGACGACGGTGGGGCATCGGCGCGGCGAAGGGGTGCTCCGCGTGGTTCCAGCGTCACCCTAGCCGCCAGAGCCGACGCGAAGCGGCGGGTCTGCGCCGCCCCGCGATCCGCCGTCGGCCTGATGCCGCGGCGGCGTCCGTCGTCGGCCAAGGGGCCCGCACCGCGCGGGTCCCGCTCCGCTGCCCGGAAGCCAGCCTGCGTCGACGGACGGGCGGACCGGCTCCGCTCGCGCGAATGCGCAGCCTCACGGGCTCCCGGGAACAGATCTCCAGGATCGCGCCCGGTACATCCCGCGGCCGCCTGGCTCACGTGGCGCTTCCGGCGCCATAAACCGCCGTTATCGTTCGAGGAATTGCCAGCGCGGCGGGCCGATTGCCGTCGGAAGTATTGCTCCGCGCTTGCCAAAAAACCGTCGGGGGTTTATTTCAGTGCCATCGGCACGTGTCCGGATATCTTGGACCGTTACGCCTTCGCAGGGCGGTTCTGACTTTCCTATCGCTAGCGGTCGATGCCGGCGCCAGCTCAGCCGAGCGGGCGCAACCACTCACTTTTCCTGCGAAGATCTAAGGACTTCCATGAGCACCGGAACCGTCAAGTGGTTCAATGAGACCAAGGGCTACGGCTTCATCCAGCCGGATGACGGCGGCAAGGACGTGTTCGTCCACATCTCGGCCGTCGAGCGCGCGGGACTGCGCAGCCTGAACGAGGGCCAGAAGGTCTCCTACGAGCTGGAGACCGACCGTCGCTCCGGCAAGCAGTCAGCCGGCCAGCTCCAGACGGCCTGATCCCCGTCCGAAGGGTCTCTTTTGAAGCCGCTCCCCCGGAGCGGCTTCTTCGTATCTGCAATTCCCTCTGTGGGCGGCGGTTTCCGCGCCCGATCCAGGAGTGTCTGTGAGCTTTCTGAACAAGCAAGGTGTCGTCGATCGCCTCGAGACGGCCGCCAAGGCGCGGTCCGAGATGCTGGCCCGCTTCCGGGCGCGTCCCACCGCCGACGATCCGGCCGTCCTCGCCCGCCAGTCCGCCCGCCGCGCCGTGGTCGATGCCCGTGAGGCCCGCGCGGCCGAGCGCGCCGCGCAGCGTCAGGTCGAGATCGAGAAGGCCGCCGCGCGCGCCGAGGCCGAGCGTCTCGCCGAGATCGAGCGCAAGCACGCCGAGCAGCTCGCCGCCCAGGAACGCGCCAAGGCCCTCCAGGCCGAGCAGAAGGCCCAGCGCGACGCACGCTATATCGCCCGCAAGGCGAAGGCGCAGAAGCGGCGCTGAGCCGCGACGCGCGCCTCCGGAACCGCTCAGGAGCCCGGCATGTCCCACAAGTACAAGATCGGCCAGCGGGTGTGCCGGCCCCGACTCGGGCTGCCCGGGGACAAGGGCGAGGGCGAGGTGTTCGAGATCCTGCGGCTGATGCCGGCGGACCAGACCGGCGAGCCCTCGTACCGGATCCGCACCCAGGCCGGGGAGCGGGCCATCCGCGAGAGCGATCTCGTGGCCGCGCCCCTCGCCTGAGGGCCTAGAGCCGCCGGAACATCACCAGGGCGTCGACTTCGCCCAGCCCCGGGTGCCGGAAGGCCCCCGGGAGACGTCCGACCGTGTCGAAGCCGAAGCTGTGCCAGAGCCGAACGGCCCGGACGTTGGTGCTCACCACGAAGTTGAACTGCATCGCCGCGAAGCCGCGCGCCCGCGCCCGGTCGAGGGCGTGCGCGCACATGGCCCGCGCGATCCCGCGGCCCGACGCGGCCGCCTCGGTCATGAAGCCGCAATTGGCGACATGGGCACCTCCGCCCGCCTGATTGGCGCGCAGGTAGTAGGTGCCGAGCATAGCCCCGTCCCACTCCGCCACGAAGGTTTCGCGGTCCGCGCCGGTCCAGTACGCCAGGGCCTCGGCTTCGGGCAGGTCACGATTGAGCGCGTAGGTCTCGCCGGCCCGGATCACCGGCAGGATGATCTGCGCGATCCCCGCGTGATCCGCTCCGTCGGCGTGGCGGATGCGGAGGCTCAACCGAACTGCTCGCGCAGGATGCGCTCGTCCAGGCTGTGTCCCGGATCGTGCAGCAGGACCAGTTCGGTGGCGCGGTCGAGCGACGTTTCGACCGTGCAGACCCGGCGGAACTCGGTGTGGTCGGCCACCGCCGCCACGGGGCGATGGGGGGCGTCCAGGACGTCGATCCGGATCCGGGCATAATCCGGCAGCAGTGCACCGCGCCAGCGGCGGGGCCGGAAGGCCGAGATGGGGGTCAGCGCCAGCAACTTGGCGTCGAGAGGTAGGATCGGGCCCCCGACCGACAGGTTGTAGGCCGTGGAGCCGGCCGCGGTGGCGACCAGCACGCCGTCGGCGATCAGCAGATCGAGACGCACGTTCCCGTCGACGGCGATCTTCAGCTTGGCGGTCTGATGCGTCTGGCGCAGCAGATAGACCTCGTTGATCGCCCGCGCCCGATGGGAGCGGCCCTCGGTGTCGAGCACGTCCATGATCAGCGGGTGGATGACGCTGCGCTGGGCGCTCTCCAAGTGTTCCAGGAGATCGTCGTCCCGAAACTCGTTCATCATGAAGCCGACCGTGCCGCGGTTCATCCCGTAGATCGGCTTCGGGTGATCCATGAACCGATGGAGGACCTGGAGCATCAGACCGTCGCCACCGAGAGCGATCACGACGTCCGCCTCCTCGGGCGGGACGTGGTCGTAGCGCCGCATCAGGGCGGCGGCGGCTTCGCGGGCGTAGCCGGTGGGGCTCGCCACGAAGGCGATCTTCTTGAAGCGCGGCATCGCTCAGGCGCAGCCAGGCGGGCGCGTCGGGGTCGCGTCGGCGTTCACGTCACGGCTCCAGTCTGTTGAGCGAACCGCCCGGTTGACGTCCAGGCCCGGCCTGCGCCTCACTCCCGAGACACCCGCGCACCCGGAGGCATAGCATGGAGCGTCCGCTCCTCGTCTACACCACCTTTCCCGACCTCGCCTCGGCCCTCAATATCGGCGAAGCCCTGGTCCGCGAGCGGCTCGTCGCCTGCATCAACGTGTTGCCCGGGATGCACTCGGTCTACAGCTGGCAGGGCACCGTGGCGCGGGGCGAGGAGGTCGCGGCGATCCTCAAGAGCCGCGAGGGTCTCGCCGACGCGCTGTCGGCGGCCCTGAAGGCGCGCCATCCCTACGAGACGCCGATCATCCTGCACCTGCCGGTTGCGGGCGCGGATGCCGACACGGCGGCCAGGATCCTGGCGGAGACGGGGGCCGGTGCGTCGAACGGCTCGCCGGTTCAGGAAGCCTGACCGGCCGATGCGGGGGCGGGGGCAAGCGGCGGATCGGCCCCCCTCTCAGGCGCCGCTCACCGGATAGCTCCGGCCCTTCCAGGTGGCCGCGCCGGCGCGCTCCCGGCGTAGCAGGACGTTCCACTGGATCGCCAGGGCGACCAAGACCGCGACCGGATGGAGCGGGATCGTCGCCAGCGGCGCCCGCACCGCCAGGGTGATTGCCGTCCGGGTCGCGAGCGCGAGGAGGAGGGCGAGCGCGGCGGCAACGAGGGCCGGGGTTGGGATCAGCCCGCACAGGCCGGCCAGGACGAGGAGCGGTGGCAGGACTTGGCCGCAGCCGAGCAGCAGGGTCCAGACCGGCAGGGCGCGGGGCGTCGCCATGCCCTCGTGCGCGTTCTTGGAGAAGCCCGCCCAGGCCTGGGCGAAGCCCTCGTACATCCGGCACGTGGCCAGCGTTGCCGCCGCGACGAGCTCGGTCCTGTAGCCGGCGGCGCGGAACAGCCGCGGCAACCGCACGCCGTCGTGCAGGGACATGCGGATCGCACCGTGGCCGCCGGTCGCCTCATAGGCTGCGCGGTCGATCAGGATGAGCTGTCCGCAGGCCGCGCCGAGGGACGGAT
Organism: Methylobacterium sp. E-046; assembly: GCF_022829625.1. Lineage (NCBI taxonomy): Bacteria > Pseudomonadati > Pseudomonadota > Alphaproteobacteria > Hyphomicrobiales > Methylobacteriaceae > Methylobacterium > Methylobacterium sp. E-046. The sequence goes on from NZ_JAKSYP010000172.1 coordinate 198,778, forward strand.
CGCGCAGGCGGCGCATCAGGAGGACGGGCAGGTAGCCGAGGAGCAGGAAGTCGATCATCGGCACGGTCAGCATCTCGCCGACGGTCTCGGTGCGCTGGCGCGGCACGCCGCTGACCAGGGCCGCCCCGGTGCGGCGCGCCTGCGCGGCGAGGCAGGACGCCGCCTCCGGTACCAGACGCACGTCGGCGTCGATGAACAGCAGGTGCCGGCCGGCGGCCGACCCGGCCATGTGGCTGCAGGCGTGGTTCTTGCCCGTCCAGCCTTCGGGCAGCGTCGGAACCGATACGAGGCGCAGGCGCGGGTCGCCGATCGCGCGGACGATCTCCGGCGTCGCGTCCGTCGAATGGTCGTCGCCGACGATCACCTCCACGGGCACGCCGGTGCTGGCGAGGGCCGCCCGCACGGTCTCGGCGATGTTGCCGGCCTCGTTCCGCGCCGGAATCAGGATCGAGACGAGATCGGGATCGTCCTGCGGTGCGGGCCGGCGCAGGACCGAGAGGTTCACGGCGGCCAGCACCGCCGGGAGCAGCGCCGCGATCAGGCACAGCAGCGCCAGCGCGGTCGGAATCGCGGTGAACGAATCGGTCATGCTCCGGCCTTGGGTGAGGCGCCGCCGGCTCCCGGCATCGCACGCGGACGAGAGCGAGTGGAAGAGGTCATGCGGTGGGACCGGATCGGTTCGGCGCCCGGTGAGCCGGATCGAAGCGGCGCCCGGAGAGCCGCGCCGCGAGGCGTCGCCACAGGTCGTAGATCCCTCCGACGCCCTTCCGGCCCGTGACCAGGGCGCGGAAACGTTCCGGCTCCCGGCTGATCACGTCGGCGCTGAGCCGGTCCAGGGTTGCAGTCAGATCGAGTTCGAGGCGTGCGAGCCGGTCCGCTCGCGGCAGGGCGGCGATCTCCGCGGCGGCGATGCCGGCCCCGAAGGCCGCGAAGGCCCCGGCGCCGCGCTCGTCCCAGAAGGCGTACTCGACCGCCAGCGGGACGAACAGGGCGTCCGGTGCGATCTCGGCGAGCCGCGCCACGCCGGGCCGCAGGTCGAGCGGCCTCGCACGCGCGTCGGCGAAGCGGCCCTGCGCGGTGATCCAGAGCATGCCGTCGGACGTCGCGAGGATGGATCGGGCGGCGGCCAGGAACTGCGCGGCGCCGCGCGGGCTTTCGAGATCGACCCCGAAGGCGCCGATCCGCTCGAAGATGCGGTAGCGCGCCAGCATGGCCGCGTCGAAGGGCGCGCGGCTGATCCGCGACGGATAGAGCCGCCCCGCCAGCACGATGATCAGGGCCGCGTCCCACCACGCGGGGTGGTTGCTGTAGACGACGATCGGGCCGGGATGGTCGGCGGCCGGCGGCGTGCTCCACAACGGCAGGCGCAGGGCGTCGAGGTGACGGTGCAGGTAGCGCTCGAACCACGCCACCATGAAAGTGCGGATCGTGGGGGAGACAGGTGGCAGGGGCGAACGTCGCCCCGCCCCGCCGGTCGGGGGAGGGGAGGGTTGCGCGGCTGTCACGCCGAGGCGCGCAGGGCGCCGCGTGCGTCCTGGTCGTGCGCGTCGGCGGCGATCCAGCCGGACATCATCACCATCGGCATGCCGGGCCCCGGATGGGCGGCGCCGCCGGCGAGATAGAGGCCGCGGACCTGCCGCGAGCGGTTGCCGGGCTTGAACGCCCCCATCACCCGCCCGTGTGAGGCGAGCCCGTAGATCGCGCCGTTCAGCACGCGATAGCGCTCGTGGATGTCCTGGGGCGTCAGGTGGCGCTCCACCACGATGCGCTCCTCCAGGTCCGGCATGCCGCCGGTGCGCTTGAGCTTCTCGAGGATCGTCCGGCGGTAGTTCTGGAACAGCGGTCCGTCCGGACGCCAATCGTGATGCGGCCGAAGGTAGGGGGTGTGCACCAGGACGTAGAGCGCCTCGCCGCCCTCCGGTGCCACGCTCGGATCCGTCGAGGAGGGCGCCGCCAGGTAGGCGGTCGGGTCCGGGGCCGGCTCGCCCTTGTTGTAGATGTAGTCGAACTCTTCCTCGGGATCGCGGGAGAAGACGAAGTCGTGGTGGTTCAGGTGCTCGTAGCGCTTGTTCAGACCGAGGTAGAGCACCACGCCCGAACAGGCCGGCTCGGGGTTCTTCTTCGCGTAGGCCTTGGCGGCATCGCCCCCGACGAGTTCCCGGTAGGTGCGCACCGAATCCATGTTGGAGATCACCGCGTCGAAGGGCGTCACGCCCGCGGCGGTGCGCACGCCGCGGACCGCGCCGTTGGCGGTCTCGATCCCCGTGACCTCCGTGTCGGTCCTGCAGGTGGCGCCGAGTTCCTGGGCGAGCTTCGCCAGCCCCTCCGCCACGGCGCGGGTCCCGCCCATCGGGTACCAGACGCCGTCTGCCGTCTGCATGTGTGCGATGGCGCAGAGGACCGCCGGCGCGCCGTAGGGCGAGGAGCCGACATACTGCACGAAATGGTCGAGCATCTGCGCCAGACGCGCATCCTTCACCTTGCCGCGGATGGTGCTGGCGACCGAGGCGTGCATGCGTAGGGACAGGACGTCCCGCAGCGTGCCGGGATTCATGTTGGCGCGGATGTTGATCGTATCGAACAGGTCCTCGACGGGCTTCCAGAAAAAGAACTTCTCCGAGACGCCGTGCAGATGCTCCGAGATGGACAGGAACTTCTTGTAGCCCTCGCCGGTGCCGGGGGCGAAGCGCTCCATGTCGCCGGCCATCCGCTCGACATCCTGCATCAGGTCGATGTGGGTGCCGTCATCGAAGAAGCAGCGCCACTGGGGGTCGAGGCGGCGCAGGTCCATGTAGTCGTGGACTGAGCGGCCGGCCTCGGCGAAGATTCGCTCCAGCACGCGCGGCACGGTCAGGATCGTCGGGCCCATGTCGAAGCGGAAGCCACCCTCGTGCAGCACCGCCGCCTTGCCGCCGAGCCAGCCGTTCTTGTCGTAGACCGTCACGCGGTGGCCCCGCGCGGCGGCCACGCACGCGGCCGCGAGTCCGCCGAGCCCGCTGCCGATGACGGCGACCGTGGAATCCTGGCTCATCCTGCTGGATCGCTCCCGAGGCCCTCTCGAACGTGGCCCACGAGAGCGAAGCTAGACGCGGGGCCGGCCCGGTCAACGCGCCACCCGGTCGCGGCAGCGGCCGATCAGGCTTCGCCTGTGGACAGGCGCGCCAGGAAGTTGCCGATTTCCCGGCGGCGCAGATCCGCTTCGAGCACCTCCGGGCCAAGGCCGTGGCGCCATGCGAGACGGCGGGCCGCCTCCGGGTCGTCCCCCTTCAGGGCCACGATCTCGTCCGCGTAGCCCGACACGCCCGCTGGATCCTCGGCGAGGCCCGCCTCCACGATCGCGGTTTCGCAGAGGCGCAGCATGGCGGCGAGATCGTCGAGATCAAGTTCCGGATGGTACTGGGTGCCCCAGAACCACCCGGCGCCGTGCCGGATCTCCAGAGCCTGGATGCCCAGGATTCGGTTCCCGGCCAGTACGCGGGCGCCGGCCGGGGGCTGCAGCACGGCGTCCGAATGGATCGCCGGCGCGTCCCACGAGGCCGGACGCCCGGCGAGCAGCGGATGCGTGCGGCCCTCCTCGGTCGGACTGATCGCCCGGGCGAACCCGTATTCCGGCCCGCGCGGGTTCGCGGCAGCCTTGCCGCCGGCCACGGTGGCGGCGACCTGCACGCCCCAGCACGAGCCGAAGACCGGCAGACCCGCCTCCAGGGCCGACCGCATCAGGTCGAGCTGCCGCGTCACTTCGGGCGTGCCTTCGCCGACCTTGAGGGTCGATCCGGTGAAGATCAGCCCGTCGAAATCCGACAGGCCGGCCGGCAGGTTCGCGTCGGCATCGGCCGGGTTGACGAGGCGGCAGGCGGTCTCGGGGACGAGATCCCGCACCACCGCCGCGTAGGACTCGGCCGAGGTGCGGCCGGTGGCGGCGACGTGCCGATCACGGGCCGCACGGTCGTTGCCGTCGGCGATGAGCAGGCGGAGCATTGGGCTTTCCGTAGAGCAGGTTCGAAGCGGCGCGCTGTCCGTATGTCGGCGCGCTTACGCGCGCGGAAACGGCGCGGATCGTCGCGGAGCCGATGCGTCCCGGCTCAGGCGGTCCGTCGCGCCGCCAGCGCCAGGGCGAAGCCCAGCCCCCCGAGGGTCAACGCCCCCAGCACCGCCAGTGCCGGCGCCGCGGCGGCGAAGCCCTCGCCCAGGGCGCTCTGATAGGCCTCGATCGCCCAGGCGTTGGGAGTGAGCCAGCCCGCCTGTTGCAGCCACGGCGGCATCAGGAACCGGGGCACCATCGAGCCGCCCACGGCCGAGAGCAGCAGCACGCCGAAGGTCGAAGCGAGGTGAGCCTGCTGGCGCGAGGCGGCGAGGGCGCAGGCGGCGAGGGCAAGGCCCGCCGCCATCGCGGAGACCAGCAGGCAGGCCGCCAGGAACGCCGGCCAGTGCGGCCCGATCTCGACACCGTACAGGAGCGCGGCGGCCAGGAAGATTAGGCCGGCCTGGACGACGCCCTGCACGGTCAGGAAGCCGAACTTGCCCAGCACGACGACCGGCAGGCCGCCCGGCCCCGCCATCAGCCGCTCGGCGAGGCCGGTCTCCCGCTCCTCGACCAGGGACATCCCCCCCTGCATGGCGGCGAACAGCAGGAAGACGGCCGTGATCGCCCCCGCGTAGTAACTCACCCGCGCGTTGCCGCTGCCGGCGGCGGTGCTGCGCCGCTCGACCATGTCGGCGAAGCTGAACGGTTCCTTCTTCGCGCGCTGCTCCGCGAAGGCCTCGTCGAGAAAGCGGCGCTCGTCCGCCCCGATCTTCCCGGTCCGCTCCACGTCGGCGACGATGCGGGACAGGACCACGTCGGGCAGCGCCTCGTTCAGAACGCGCTGGAGCTGGCCCAGCGCGATCGGCGTCGCGAGAGCCTTGGCGGGATTCTCGACCAGGACCACCGGCTGGCTTGCGGGCGCGGATGCCGCGGCCGCGGGGGCCGCGATCAGGTCGCCGCGCAGGACGAGCGCCACGTCGACCTCGCCGGAGCGCACGGCGCGCGCCACCTCCGCGAGACCCGTTGCCGGCAGGCGCGTGACCCGCAGGGACGCGTCGGCCGCCAGCGCGTCGGCGAGGCGGCCGGTGGCGGCCGTCTGCGCGAGATCGGCCAGCCCCAGGTGGATCCGGATCCGGTCGCCGGTCGCCCCGGAGAAGATCGCCGCGAAGATCGAGAAGATCACGGTCGGCAGGACGAAGGCCATCACCAGGGCAGCGCGGTCGCGCATGAGGGTCAAGGCCATGACCCGGAACGCGGCGCCGATCACCGGGCGGATCCGAGGCGGCGCGGGGGCGGCGCGGCGCGGTCCGTGACCTCCCGCGGCCGGAGCGCGTCGAGGTAGAGCGCTTCCAGACGCGGCGCGCGCACCCGCACCTCAGCGACGGGCACGCCCTGCGCCCGCAGGGCGCCGAGCAGGGCCGCGCCGTCGAGGCCGGAGCGCTCCACCGAGCGCCACGTCAGGCCGTCCGCCTCGGCCGGTGCGAAGCCGGCGCGTCGCAGCACCGCCTCGGCGGCGGCGTCCGCCGGCACGGCGAGGCCCAGCTCCCGCTCCGGCGCGCCCGCGCGCAGCTGCGCCAGGAGATCGGCGAGCCGTCCCTCCCGCACGATGCGACCCTGCGCCAGGAAGGCGACCCGGGTCGCGAGGCGCTCCGCTTCGCCGAAATCATGGGTGGCGATGAGGATCGCCGTCCCGGCCGCCTTGAGCCGGTCGAGCACCGCGTGGATCGCCGCCCGGGCCGCGAGGTCGACGCCGCTCGTCGGCTCGTCGAGGAGGACGAGGCGCGGCCGGTTCATCAGGCTCGCCGCGATGTTGACCCGCCGTTTGTACCCCCCCGACAGGACCCCGACGGGGCGGCGCGCCACGTCGGCGATGTCGGCCATCGCGAGCGCCGCCTCGACCGCCGCCCTCCGGTCGCGCCGGGGCACGCCGGCGAGCTGCCCGAACACGCCGAGGTTCTCCGAGACGGTCAGCCGCGGGTAAAGGGCGATCTCCTGCGGCACCCAGCCGATGGCGCGGCGAGCGCCGCCCTCCCGGTGGGGATCGGCACCCGCCACGCGCACGGATCCTGCGGTCGGTCCCAACCGGCCCGCCACGAGGCGCATCAGCGAGGATTTTCCGGCCCCGTTGGGTCCGAGCAGGGCCAGGGTCTCGCCGGCGGCGAGGGCGAGGTCGACCTGCTCGAGCACCCGTCGCCCGCGGAGATCGAGGTCGACGCCCTCGATCCGGACGAGGGGGTCGCTCATCGTCTCACCGCCGCGGCAGGGCGCGCGCGAGACGCACCCGCACGGCGACACCCGGATCCCGGAGGGCGAACGCGGCCTCGGCGAAATCCGGCCGCCCCCGGCGGCCGATGCCCCCGGAGAATCCGTAGGGCTCCAGCGGCAGGCCGAGGCCGGTGCGGTCGAGCCGGCCGTTGCCGTTGCCATCCTGGTAGGCCGCCACCGCGTAGGTCCCGGGCGCCACGCCCCGGAACGTGAACAGCGCCCGGTCGGCCGAGGCCGGGGCGTCGTCGCCGCGGCTGCACGACGCCTCCGAAAGCCCGCCCTGGCACAGGGCCACGCGCACTTGGCCGCCGCCGGGCTCGATCCCGTCCACCTCGACGTGAACGGTCGCGGCCGCGACCGGCAAGGCGAGGGCGCACAGCGAGGCCGCCACGGCGAGCGCGAGGCGACCCGTCGCGTGCTGACCGCCCCTCCGGGCCCCGGTCACGAGGCTTCGCCGGAGGTGGCGAGCGGCGCGGTCTCGGGGATGCCGGCCGTTGCGGCCGCGCGGGCGCCGGCCAGCTCCTCGATCAGAAGCCGGGCAGAGATGCGCGCACCCTCGTAGATCACCGGCAGGCCGGAGCCCGGATGGGTGCCGCCGCCGACGATGTAGAGCCCGGGTCCGAAGCGGTTGTGCGGCCGGAAGTACAGCATCTGCATCAGGTCGTGGGCGAGGTTGAAGGTGGCGCCCTCGTGGACCGCGAAATCCTCCTCCCATTGGGTGGGGTCGATGATCCGTTCGTAGCGGATCCGGGATTCGATATCGCCGAGGCCCAGGAGCTTCAGGCGTTCCAGGATCAGGGCGCGGTAGGTCTCGCGCAGGGCGGCCCAGTCGATCCCGGCCTTCAGGTTCGGCACCGGCACCAGCACGTAGAGGGCCGTGTGGCCGGGCGGCGCCATGCCGCCGTCCGTGTAGCCGGCGTGCTGCACGTAGAGGGAGGGCTGCATCGGCAGCGTCCCCTCGGTGATCTCACGGATGTTCTTCTCGTAGCCCTCGGCCAGGAGGATCGTGTGGTGCCCGAGGCTGTCGGGCATGTTCCCCTCGATCCCGAGGTAGAGCATGAAGGTCGAGCAGGAGAGCCGGGCCTTCTGGATCTTGGCGTCGCGCCAGCGCGGACGATGCCGCTCCGGCACCAGGGCCCGGACCACCTTGGCGAAGTCGCCGTTGATCAGCACCGCGTCGGCGTTGAAGGTCTCGCCGTCCGCCACGACGCCGCTGGCGCGTTTGCCGTCGAACAGCACGCGCTCGACGTTCGTGTTAAGCCGGAGGTCGACGCCCATGCGGCCGGCCAAGCCCGCCATGGCGTCGGAGACGGCGCCGCAGCCGCCGACCGGGTGGTAGACCCCGTGCTCATATTCGAGGAACGACAGGATCGTGAACAGGCTCGGGCACCGGAACGGCGACATCCCGAGGTACTTGGTCTGGAACGAGAAGGCGAGGCGCACCCGCGGGTCGGCGAAGTAGCGCTTCAGGTCGCGGTCGACGCTCCGGCCGGGATGCAGATGAGGTAGGGCCGCCAGCATGGCCGGGCTCACCATGCTCCGCAGCGTGTGGAAAGCCTGCTCAAGCACGGGCTTGAAATAGTTCAGCTTCGTGCGGTTCTCCGCGAAAAAGGCTTTGACGTTCTTCGCGTCGTCCGGGGCCACCCCGGCGATCTCGCGCTCCAGGCGTTCGACGTCGCCCGTGGCGCGGATCGTGCCCGAGATCCCGTCCGGACCCTCGAAGACGAGGTGGTATTGCGGGTCGAGGCGCTCCAGTTTGACGTGGTCCTCCAGCCGCTCCCCGCAACTCGCGAATATGTCCGCAAGAATCTGTGGATAGAGGAAGAACGTCGGGCCGATATCGAATCGATACCCACCCGGAGCCTTGACCGTCTTGGTCCGGCCGCCGACCTGCGCGTCCTTCTCGAACAGCGTGACGTGGATCCCGGCGCGCGCAAGCAGCAGGGCGGACGCGAGCCCACCCGGACCGGCCCCCACCACCGCCACCCGGCGTCCGGTCAGCGCCCGCAACCCATTCCCAGACTGAAGCAACGCAGTTGCCTCCTTACACAATCCCCGCACCCGTCGCGGCCAAGCTAGCTTCGCATCATCGGACGACAATTGCAGCCGTTTGTCGCGTGTCGATTGCGGGACGTGGACGGACGCCGCGGTCGTGCCCTCTTGGACTGCGCCGCCGCGGCAGAATACGGAGTTTTCGCCGCGCCGGAAAATTCGGGGACGGGCGGTGACGCCGTGCGGCCGCGCGTCGGGCAGGTGCGTGCGGTCCAACCGTCGCGGACCGGATCCGGGGCGCCCAGAATCCGATCGACAGGTGACACCGATGCCAGACCGGAAGACCCCCTCGCTGCGGTGCCGCGCACTCCTCCTGACCGCCGCCATATTGTTGTCGGGCACGGCGAGCGGGCGCGCGGAGGAGGCGCCGGACCTGCCGGCCCCGAAGCGCAACGCCGCCAAACTCGCCGGGCTGGTGGGCTTCGTGAACCTGCACTGCGACACGCTCCGGCCCGATCAGGACCGCTTCAAGGGAGCGGTGCAGGCGATGGGCGTCGATCCGGCCGAGCTGGACCGCGACATCCTGCTGCTCCAGGCTCGATCCTACCTGGCCGCGTACGAGAAGGACGTGCCGGGCAGCTGTCAGCGCGCCGAGGAACTGTTCGGCCAAACCGGCAGGATCATTCCCCTGCTGTTTCTCCCCCGGTGAGGCCCCACGCGCTGGGCCCGGCGGCGGAGGTCCGGGCGGAGCGGGCGGGCGCGGCGATCCGTCATCCGGGCCCGGCCCCGGGCCCCTCCCACGGACGGCTTTTTCGCCGGAGCCCGCGGTGCGGCGGTGGACTGGATCCGAGCGCGACGGATCACGCCGGTCCGGTTCGGACGGTTCCGGCGCGGTCGAGCCGCCCCTGGCCGCGCGCGATGGCGTGCAGGGCGATCCCAGCCGCGGTGGCGACGTTGAGGGAATCGAAGCCCGCCGCCATCGGAATGCGGATCGGCCGGGCGCCTGCGAGGGTGGCCGGGTCGAGGCCGGGCCCCTCGGTGCCGAGGATCAGGAGTGCCCGCGCCGGGACGGCGAGGGCGTCCAGAGGCTCGACCGCACCGGGACTGAAAGCGAGGGGCTGCAGATCCAGCGTCTGCGCGAGACGCAGCCAATCCTGTCCCGCGGGCAGGCGCGCGAAGGGCTGGATCAGCGCGGCACCGGCCGAGACGCGGATGCTCTTGCGGTAGAGCGGGTCGCAGCTTTCCGCATCCAGGAGAACCGCGTCCGCCCCGAAGGCGGCGGCGTTGCGGAAGGCGGCACCGACATTGTCGTGGTTGGTCAGCCCCGCGAGGCCGAGCACCAGCGCCGGGGCGGGCCTCGGCGGCACCGGGGCGGCCGCGTCGAGCTCTCCGCCGCGCACGCCGATCGCCAGCACGCCGCGGTGGATCGGGAACCCCGTCACGGCGCTCATCACGGCCTTGGCGGCGAGATAGACCGGCGCCGGGCAGGCCGCGACGGCATCGGCGAGCCCCGGCCAGCGTTCCGGCGCGAGCAGGATCGACTCGGCGCGGAAGCGGCTGCGCGGCCCGAGGAGCAGCCGCAGGGTCACCTCGCCCTCGACGACGAAGCGTCCGGCGCGGCCGACGAGGTCGCGCTCGCGCATCCGCGTGTAGGGATCGAGGCGGGGATCGCCCGGGTCGGTGACCGTCTCCGGGGCCGGCCCCACCTCAGCCCTGCTGTCGCTCGGTGCGGCTCGCCAGCGGATCGGCCTCGGCCTTGGTCGGCACCTTCACCAGCGCCTCGCCGTCGAGGACGGTTTCGCCGGCCACCGAGCACTGGCAGGCGAGGCGCGCCCGCCGCCGCTCGGGCATCAGCTCGGCCACCGTGACGGTCACCTCGACGACGTCGCCGATCCGCACGGGCGCGCGGAAGTTCAGGGTCTGCGAGATGTAGACGGCGCCAGGACCCGGCAGGCGCGTGCCGAGCACCGCCGAGATCAGGCCGGCGGTGTACAGGCCGTGGGCGATCCGGGTGCCGAACGGCGTGCGCGCCGCGAAGTGTTCGGACAGGTGGATCGGGTTGCGGTCGCCGGTGATTTCGGCGAAGCCGACCACGTCCGAGGAGGCGATCGTCTTCGAGAGGGTTTCCGACAGCCCGACCTCGAGATCCTCGAAATAGAGCACGCGCAATTCGGGCAACATGGCTCGGCAGACCTCCGGTTGCGGCCGGTCTCTGATCGCGCGCGGCCGGCTCTCGACATCGCCTCGCACGATCGCGGCGCCGAATCCACCCGGACGAAGGCGTAAGAGCCTCGAACTTTCTTGAGGCGCCGAGAGGGATTTCTCAACAGTCCTCGACAGGCGCGCCGCTCTCGGCGAAGAGGCCCCGTGACCGCCGATAACGCTCCCAGGCCCACGCCGCCTGCCCTCCGCACCGTCGTCGCCCGCGTGGCGGCGCTGAACCTCGGCTATTTCGGCATCGAGATCGCGGTGGCGCTCGCCATCGGCTCGGTGGCGCTCATCGCCGACAGCCTCGATTTCCTGGAGGACGCGGCGATCAACCTGCTGATCTTCGCGGGCCTGAGCTGGAGTGCGCGCAACCGCGCCCGCCTCGGCACCGCCATGGCGGGCATCCTGCTCTTGCCGGCCCTGGCGGGGGCCTACGCGGCCTACGAGAAGGCGTCGGATTTCGTCGCCCCCGCGGCCCTGCCGCTCACCCTCGCGGGCCTCGGGGCGCTCGCCGTCAACCTGACCTGCGCGCTGATGCTCGCCCGGCACCGCTCCGGGGCGGGCAGCCTGACCCGTGCGGCCTATCTCTCGGCCCGCAATGACACCTTCGCCAACCTCGCGATCATCGCGGCCGGGCTCGTGACGGCGCTTTATCCGTCCCCGTGGCCGGACCTCGTGGCGGCGGCCGGGATCGCGCTCCTCAACGCCGATTCCGCCGCCGACATCCTCCGGGCGGCCGCGGCCGAGCGCCGGGCCGCCCGGTGAGCACGGCCCTGCGCATCTTCCCCATCTCGGACCTGCACCTGGAGCGGCGGCGGCTCGACCGGATCGCGCTCGCGGCGGAGCCGTTCGACCTGCTCGCCTGCCCGGGGGATCTCCATGAGGGGCATCCCGAACGGGGGCTCGCGGCCCTGCTGCACCTCGCGCGGGGGCGACCCGTCGTGCTGGTGCCGGGCAACCACGAACGCTACGCCCCGGCCGGCGATCCGCGCACCGCACCGGACTTGCTCGCCGCCCTGGAGGCGGAGGTCGCGCGGCGGAACCGCCAGGGGGCTCGCATCCACCTGCTCCAGCGGGCACAGACCTGCACCATCGACGGGGTTCGCTTCATCGGCGCCACCCTGTGGAGCGACTGGGACCTCGCCGGGCGCTGGCTCGCTCCGGACGATCCCGACAGGCCCGACGACCCGGTGGCCTATGCGGCCGCCCGCATGACCGATCCGGCGACCGGCTCGCGGGAGTATCTCGGGTCGATCCGCAAGGGTGACGGCAGCCCGTGGCAGCCCGCCGACGCGATGGCCGCGCACCGGGTCGAGCGGGCCGCCGTGCACGCCGCGCTCCAGATCCCCCATGCGGGCCCGACCGTGGTGGTGACGCATCACCCGGCGAGCCCCCGCGCGGCCGACCGGTTTCGCGACGCGCCCGGCGTTCCCTGGTGGGTGCCGGCCTTCTACGCCAGCACCGCCCTCGACGACCTCGCCGACGCCCAGCGGCCGGATCTGTGGATCTCGGGGCATTTCCACGCGGGCCACGATATGCGGCTCGGCCGCTGCCGGTGGGTTTCCAACCCCGTGGAGGGCGCAACCTACCGGAGCGATCTCATCGTGGACGTCGGGGACGCGCCGCGGCCGGCCCCCGAGCCTTGCGGATGAGCGACCGCGACGCCGGACGCGTCCGAACACCCCTCCGACGACGTCGAGCGGGCCGGTCGGTCGCGAGGCTGACGGTCGACGGCCTGGGGACGAGCCCCAGGTCGGGGCGGCGCCGGCTGGATCGGGGCCCGATCCCCGGCCACACGGTGCGGCCGTGGACGCGCCTGTCCTAGGTCAGGGCTCGCGCCTTCGACGCGTGTTCGAACTTCTGAGCGTATGCATTCAGCTCATCGTGTCTGCGCAGCAACGCCGGCGTAGCCTCCAGTCCGACGACCTTGAGGATCTTTGCCAGACGGTGGCTCCAATCGTGCAGGCGCAGGCATTCGATCACGCCCATCGAACGCGCCGCGTTCAACTGCTCCTGCCGCCGATCGAGGTCGTGCAGGAAGTCCGGGACGTCTTCCGAGTCCGAGGGTAGGCTCACGACTGCGTCCGGCCAGGGGAAGATGTCGTTGAACTCGGGGCACTGCGGCGGCGATCCGATGATCGTAGAGCCGCAGGCTATGCCCTCGAAAATGCGAGGCGGCACGATCTGCTCCCCTTGGCTCTCCGTGAACTTGTGCCCGCCGGCCCTCAGATGATCGAAGCAGACGAAATACTTCGCACGCTTGATCTTGCTGAACATGAGAAATCTATGCTGTTCCCAGTCGAAGACCCGCGCTTCCGAGATGCGCACCGTATCGTACTCGTAGAAGATGTTTTCCGATCGGGCCATCTCAAGGAAGCGGAGATGGACATCCTCGGAGCGGCGGCCGATCGAGAGGATGTCGATCGTTCGGTCCGGCGCGGAGATCCGGGGTGCGGCCTCGAGGGCGTTGACTGCGGTGGGAAGGAACTCGCAGTGAACGCCTATGGCATCCTGCAAGACCGGCGCAGTATTTGAATGCAATGTAAAAACGTAATCGAACTGCGCCAAAATATCGATGTATTTCTTCTCTTTCTTCAGGCGGTTGGCCCAGATTTCGATGATGTAGGCGACTTTCAGACCGGTATGATTTTTCCATCCGTGAAAATTGTTGAGTTCGATCACCGACTCGATTGTCGATCCAACAAAAATGAATAAATCGTAGTTCTTCTCGATTCTGACTTTAGTCGTGTGCGGTAGTCTCGCGTGCCTGACCCGTCTGCTCAGGCCTGACATGACGGTATGCGTGAAAGTCCGGTAAATCGAATCGCCGCCGACCAGGGGAGGGGTTACGACATCAGCATCCGTGATGTCGGCGAGGATCTTCACCATTTCAAATGCTGTTACTTGAAAGGCTTGCATCTTAGCCATATAGTCTGAAAATATCAGCGTTTTATAGGCCATAATACCGCCCTTTGATTTGAAAGATACTGTTCTCTATCGGTTCTGACGTGCCCACGCCGACCGCTCCGGCTCGAAGTCAGTGACGCGTCGCCGGCAAGCCTAGTCCTGCTCACCGCCGACCGGCGCGCCAAGCGGGTCGCTGACTTCGGTGCGAGCGGTCGATGGATGGCGATGCGTCTGTGCCGATGTTGATATTGGTCGCTCGCTATCGTTCGATTAGGCTACATGCCGTTCAATTATAGAGCATATCAAGCCGTTGGAAAGATCGTCTGGCAGTTTTGCGGCCAAGCCCCGGCAATAACCGCACTCTCACACGCGGCCGAGTTCGATTTCAGCGATCTGCCAAGTGGCGATGGCAAACCGATTTCGGCTGATTGTGACGTGAGCGTCGGATCATCGTTCAGGCGTGTGCGATGTTGACAGTCGAACGCGCGCTTACAAGCGGGATGATTTTGAACATGCGGAGTGTAAATCCGTATATCTTGCCAAAATCATTGGCATTAAAGCTGGCAGATAATTAAGTGTAATGTTGGTCGATCTGTGCGGGTCGACCGAAATCCGAGACCTCAACAGGATAGGGGTGGACGGCGCCGCCGCTTCGGCCCTGAGCGGTCGTCTGCTGCCGCCGCCACTTTTTTAGGCAGAGCGCGCCGGGCCTGTGTCGCCGCCGCGCCACCCGCGCGTGTTGCGCGCGAGAGGCGGCCAGCCCGGTCTCCGGTGCCGCTCCCGTTCCATGAACGAGGGCGGCGCAGCGCATCCGATCACGCCGCGGTCGCGACGGTCCCGGAGATCGGACGACCACGCACCACCCTGCGGTGATGCCGGTCCCCGGCCGGGCGAGCCCGGCCCGTCCGGAGGCGCTCCGCTTCGGCCGAACGCCGCGACCTCCGCGAATCCGCGGGGCAGATGCCTGTGGTCCAGACGATAGGACCCGATCGGGCCGGATCTCGATCTATTCCCGCGCCCCGCCCGTGAAATGTTGTTCCGGTGTCGTTCCGCACAGCTTGGCTGGAGCGGCAGGATGGTGACGGTCCTGATGCGCGTCCAACCCTGATCAGCCCAGGTCTCGGGCTCTGGTTTGGAACTCTCATGGCCGGATTTAGCCTGACGTCACGCAGAGTCGCGGCGACGACTCTTGCCCTTTACAGTGCAACGACCGCGACAGTCGTGCGGGCCGGATCCGCCGCGCAACCGGGGCAGACGGTCGGCCTGCCGGTCGGCGATCAGTTGCCGATCGGGTTGTACTTCGTGAACCTGTCGAGCTTCGGCACGCGCAGCACGCAGCCCCGCGACTCGTCGACGAGCGTCAACCTGCCGACCTTTGCATGGGCGACGCCGTGGACCATCGCGGGTGCGCGCCTGCAATTCTTCTTCACCCAGCCGATCGTGGCGGCGAGCAGCCAGGGGACGGCCTATCAGAGTGGCGTCGGTCAGCAGCTGCTGGCCGCCCAGCTCGCCTGGGACCTCGGCGGCGATGTCGGCGTCAGCTACCTGTTCGGCGGCTACCTGCCGATCCAGACGCGATTCCTCACCCAATCCGCCTCGCTGAGCCACCGCTTCGCGGTGAGCTACACCGGCCAGGGCTGGAACCTCACGTCGAACCTGCTCTACGGCGTCTTCCTCGACAGCCGCTCGCCGTCCGGCACCCTCTACCCGGATTACCTGAACCTCGATCTGACCATGACGAAGAAATTCGGGCAGTGGCAGATCGGCGCGGTGGCGTTCGGCTCGACCGACCTGCCCACCGGCGTGGGCAGCTACCGGCCGCAGGGGCAGATCGCCGTGGGCGGCCTCGTCGGGTACAATTTCGGGCCCGTGAACCTGCAGGCCTACCTGACGCACGACGTGATCGAGCGGAACTATCGCGGACGCGAGGTCCGCGGCTGGCTGCGCGCGATCGTGCCGCTCTATCGGGACAAGAACGAGGTCGAGCCCGGCCGCACCCTGGTGACGCGGCGTCAGGCCGAGTAGCCGGGGCGCGGATCGAAGTGCCAGCCCGCGCCCGTCTCGGATGGGCGCGGTCCGGCGTCTCAGCCGTGCACCAGCACGTTGCGGAACTGCCAGGGATCGCTGGTGTCGATGTCCTCCGGGAACAGGCCCGGGCGGTCGGTCAACGGCGTCCAGTCGGTATAGACCCCCACGACCGGGCCGAGATACGGGGTCTGAACCTCCAGGCAGCGGCGGAAATCCATCTCGTCGGCCTCGACGATGCCGGCCTCCGGATTCTCCAGGGCCCAGACCATGCCGGCGAGCACGGCCGAGGTCACCTGCAGGCCGGTGGCGTTCTGGTAGGGCGCGATCCGCCGGGTCTCCTCGATGGAGAGCTGCGAGCCGTACCAGTAGGCGTTCTTCCTGTGGCCGTAGACGAGCACGCCAAGCTCGTCGATGCCGTCGACGATCTCGGTCTCGTCGAGGATGTGGTGCTGCGCCTGCACCTTGGCGGCGTTGCCGAACATCTCATGGAGCGAGAGCACCGCGTCGTCGGCCGGATGGTAGGCGTAATGGCAGGTCGGCCGGAAGATCGGCGTCCCGTTCTCCAGGACAGTGTAGTAGTCGGCGATCGAGACGGCCTCGTTGTGGGTCACGAGGAAGCCGAACTGCGCCCCGGCGGTCGGCACCCAGGTGCGCACCCGCGTGTCGGCTCCGGGCTGCAGCAGGTAGATCGCGCAACGCGACCCCTTCTCCTGCTGGCGGGCATTGGCGGGCTTCCAGGTCTCGTGCGTGCCCCAGCCGAGCTCGGCGGGCTGGTTGCCCTCGGAGACGAAGCCCTCCACCGACCACGTGTTGACGAAGACGCCGCGCGGCTTCGGCGTCCTGGCGCGCTGGGTGTCGCGCTCGGCGATGTGGACGCCCTTGACGCCCAGGTCCTTCATCAGGCCGGCCCAGTCGGACCGGGACTTCGGCTCCGGCCGCTGGAGGCCGGTATCCTGGGCGATGTTCAGGAGCGCCTGCTTGACGAACCACGAGACCATGCCGGGATTGGCGCCGCAGCACGACACGGCCGTGCTGCCGCCGGGCTTCTGCGCGCGGGCGTCGAGGATGTCCTGGCGGAGCGCGTAGTTGGTGCGGTCGCCCTGGCTCTTGCTCTTGTCGAAGTAGAAGCCCGGCCAGGGCTCGGCCACGGTGTCGATGTAGAGGGCGCCGAGTTCGCGGCAGAGTTCGAGGATGGCGCGCGAGGAGGTGTCGACCGAGAGATTGACGCAGAAGCCCTGGCCGCCGCCCTCGGTGAGGAGCGGGCTCAGCACGTCGCGGTAGTTCTCCGGGGTCAGCGCGACCGTCTCGAAGCGCAGGCCGTGCGACTCGGCGAGCGCCCGGTGGGTGTCGACCGGGTCGATCACGGTGAAGCGGGCGCGGTCGTACTCGAAGTGGCGCTCGATGAGCGGCAGGGTGCCTCGGCCGATCGAGCCGAAGCCGATCATCACGATGGGGCCGGTGATGCGGCCGTGGATCGGGTGATGGGTCGGCTGGTCGGTCATGGCGGGAGATCCTCGTTGGCGGATGCCGGGCGCATCCGCGGGTCTGGCTCGCGGGCGGGTTATGGCGCGCGTGTGACAGGGCGGCGACAGGCGCTCCGCGGGCGGCGCCAGCACGGTGCTCGAGGCCGATCGCCGGACGCGCGCTCAATGGCGGGTCGACCGCCGCCGGTCAACCGCGCCGCGCTGTGGGAGGGGCCGACAGATCGGCCGCGGCTTGCGGGGAGAGGCGCAGCGCCCCGCCCCGGGTCCGTGCCCGGATGCACCGCGCCGGCGCTGCCTCGGGTGGCGAAGGGCCGACTCGCGCAGACGACGGATCACGGCGGGCCGCACAAAGGTTAAGGTTCGCCTGATGCCCAGGACGACGATCATGCCTCCGGTGCATGCGTCGCCCGCGCTTTTCCCGGTGGCAGGCGTGAATTGCAAGTCTCATATTGCAATGCAGCAAAGCCGCCGAGACGGCTGCAAGCTCAGGGATCATGGAAGCGCCCGGGACTTCACGCCTCGGAGTTCGCCATGCTCGCGCTCATCACCTCCCGGATCCCCGGCCCGGTCATCGAGATCGCCGACCGTGACCCCGGCTTCCTCACCCTCGTCTTCGCCGTGGCCCGCGCGGCCCGCAACGGGGCCGAGACCGCATTCGCCCGTCGCTGTGCCCTGGCGCGCGCGGTCGGCGGCCCCAACCCGCTCTGACGCCGGAGCCGACGCCACGGCTTCGCGCCGGCCCCGTCACGGGGGTCGGCGACGTCCGGAGATTGCGTCGTCCCGGCTGGGGCTTTAGGCGGCTGTGCCGCTCCATGGCCCGGGGGTTCGTGATTCCATGCCGTCGTTCTCAGCCCATGTGCGGGTCAGCCTGGTCGCCGCGCTGCTGCTCGCCGTTCCCGTGACGCCGCGGGCCCAGGATGCCGAGCCCGACGCGGGGGCGCCCGCGGAGGCGGCCCCCAAGGCGCGTCCGAAGCCCAAGCCGAAACCGGTGGCCGCGCCGAAGCCCGCCGCCAAGCCCGCCGAGACCGCGCCGAGTTCCGCCGCCCACGGACCGGCCGCGGCCCATGCCGCTTGGCCGACGGGCGCCAGCACGGTCAGCGAGAGCTACGGCGACTGGACCATGACCTGCACGCGCCCGAACGAGACGGTGACCTGCATCGTGGCCCAGTCGCAGGGTGATTCGCAGACCGGCCGGCGCAAGTTCGCGGTCGAGCTGCAATCGCCGGCGGGGGGACGCTCCGAGGGTCTCGTGTTGATGCCCTTCGGCCTGTCCATCGAGGCGGGCGTGACCTTCAAGCTCGACGAGCAGACCCTCGGCAAGGGCGCGCCCTACTCGATGTGCGGGGTCGACGGCTGCTTCGTGCCGATCAGCTTCCCGACCCTGGCCCTCGACGGCATGCGGACCGCCAAGAAGTTGTTCGTGACCGGCCAGAAGGCGAGCGGCACCGATCCGGCGACGATCGAGGTCCCGCTCACCGGCTTCCCCCAGGCCCTCGACCGCGCCGCCGCCCTGAGCGGCTGAGCATCGGTCGTCGGGCCAGTTTCCCCGTTACGGTTAAGCCAGCGTTAGTCCGGCTGCCGCAGGATCCCGCCGGAAGTGGCGCTGTGCGTCGCGGCGGTGCCGCGCGCCGGGATCGGATCGGCGGGGGATGGAATCGGTGGGCGGGCGACCCCGAATCGGTCGAGGATTCGGCGCGCGGCTGCTGCGCGCGTCGCTGCCCCTGCTCGCCCTCGTGGCCGGTCCCCTGGCCGGGATCGATCCGGTTCTCGCCGCGAAGTTGATCGGCGCCAAAGGCAGCGAATCCGGGAGCGGTCCGGGCGGCTACGGCCGGATCGTGCTCACCTTCGACAAGCCGGTCCCGGTCAAGGCCAAGCTCGCCGGCGGCGTGCTGCTCCTCGGCTACGGAGAGCGCATTGCGGCCGGCCCCGAGCGCCTCGCCGAGGAGATGCCGGTCTACGTGTCCAGCGTCCGGCGCGACCCGGACGGGTCGGGCCTGCGTGTCGGCCTGCAGCGGCCCTACCGGATCAATCTCCAGGCGGCGGGCGAGCGGGTGTTCGTCGACCTGCTGCCGGAGAGCTGGTCCGGCTTGCCGCCGCCCCTCCCACCGGAGGTGGTGGCGGAACTCGTCCGCCGGGCCCAGGTCGCCGAGGAAGCCCTCAAGGCGCGCATCCCCGAGCCGGTGCGCAAGCCCCTGTCCCTCGAGATTGCGCGGCTCCCGACCCTGACGCGCCTGTCGCTGCGCCTGCCGACGGAAGCGGTCACCTCGGTGACGGCCGAAGGACCGGCGACGCGCCTGCGGGTGGTCGGTTCCTGGACCATCGATTCGGGCGAGACCCGCGGCCGGCCGCGCCCCGGCATCGCGAAACTGGCGACCGACACGGACGCGACTTCGGCCAGCCTGCTCGTCACCCCCGAGGACGGGTTCACGATCGGCACCGACCGCGAGGACGACGCCTTCATCCTGGACGTGGTCCGGCGCAAGCCGCCAGAGCCCGCCAAGACCGCCGTCGAGGTGCCGGGACCGGCCGCATCCGGTCCGGCCTCGGCGGCGCGCCCCGCGCCCACGCCGTCCGTGCGCGCGGCCACGCCGGCCTTGCCGGCTGCGCCGGAGCGCCCGGCCGACGCGGCGCCGACGCGCCAGGCCGGATCCGGTCTCGTCTTTCCGTTCCGCGCCCTGCCGCCGGCCGCCCTGTTCGAGCGCGGCGGCATCGCCACGATGGCCTTCGAGACCGCCGAGCCCGTGAAGGTACCGGAGGGACGCCAGGGTCTGATCCCGGTGGGACCGCCGGAGCGGAAGGGGCCGCTCACGATCCTGCGCTTCTCGGTGCCGCAGGGCCGTCTCGTCGATCTCAACGCGGTCACCACGGGGAGCGGGCCGGCCTGGGAACTCTCGGCCGGCGACGCCCTGAGCCCGAGCGACTCCGTCGATCCCGTGCGCAAGCCCGACCCGTCCGGCCGGATCGCCGTCTCCCTCGCCCTGCCGCACCCGGGAACGACGACGTGGCTCGACCTCGACGGCGAGCGCGTCGCGGTGGTCACTTCGGCTGCGCTGAAGCCCGTCGGCAATCCGAAGAGCCGCCGCTTCGTGGATTTCGAGATCCTGCCCAGCCGGCACGGCCTCGCGGTTCTGGCCGGCGCCGACGACCTGGAGGTGCGGCCCGAACTTGACGCCGTGACGATCGGCCGAGCGGGCGGCCTCGCGGCTTCCGGCACCGGACGGAAGCCCGACCCAGTGCTCGCCGAGGTGGGGACGCTCGCGATCACCCGCGAGAGCTGGGACCGGGCGCGGACCGGGAACGTGCGCGAGACCCTGCGCGGCCTCACCACCGCGGCGGCCGCGGCGGCACCCTCCGAGCGCGGCCCGGCGCGCCTCGCGCTGGCTCGGGCCTATCTCGCCAACGGGCTCGACCCCGAAGGCCTGGCGGCGTTGGAGACGGCGGCGGCCGACGACCCGCTGCTCGCCGCACAGCGCGATACCGCGATCCTGCGGGGCCTCGCGCTGGTGCGTCTCGGACGGAACGCCGACGCCCTGAAGGTGCTGTCGGTGCCGCAACTCGCCGACGATGCCGAGGCGGCCCTGTGGCGCGCCATGGCCTCGGCCGCCACCGCCGATTGGAAGGCGGCGGAGACCGGCTTCCTGAAGGTCCTGCCGCTGGCCCAGAGCTATCCAGCCGATCTCGCGCAAGGCATCCGCGCCGCCGCGGCGGAATCGGCGATCGAGACGGGGGACGCCGAGACGGCCGCCGCCCGGGCGGAGCCGGAGCGCGACCTGCAGCCCTGGATCCGCGACCGGCTGGCCCTGACCCGCGCCCGCGTCGCCGAGGCGACCGGCCAGACCGCGGCGGCGCTCGATTCCTACGCCCGCCTGCAGGACGCCGGCGTGCTGCCGGTCGCGGCCGAAGCGGGCCTGCGCGGGGCGCTCCTCGCCCGGGCCTCCGGCAAGCTCACCGTGGACGCGGCCGTCGAGCGCCTGGAGCGCCTCGCCCTGACCTGGCACGGCGGCCCGATCGAGGACGCCATCACCGCCGGCCTCGCGCGCCTCTACCTCGGCGCCAACCGCTGGCGCGACGCCTTCACGGCGGTGCGCCGGGCGAATACGTTCGCGCCGATGGCCGCCTCCTCGGAGGCGCTGACGCGCGAGGCGCAGGCGGCCTTCGAGGATCTGTATCTCACCGAGAAGGGGGACGCGCTTCCGGGCATCCAGGCCGTGGCGCTGTTCTTCGATTTCCGCGAGCTGAGCCCGATCGGCCGGCGCGGCGACGAGGTGGTGCGCCGGTTGGCCGATCGTCTCGTGGGCCTCGACCTTCTCGACTCCGCCGCCGACCTCCTCCAGTACCAGATCGACCACCGCCTCACCGGCCCGGCCCGCTCCGCCGTCGCGGCTCGCCTCGCCACGGTGCGGCTGATGGACGACAAGCCGATGCGGGCGCTGCAGGTGCTCGACGCCACCAACCTGCCGGAGCTTCCCGGCGAGTTGAAGCGCGCCCGCGGACTGATCCGCGCCCGGGCGCTGTCGGACCTCACCCGCACCGACCTCGCCCTGGAAACGCTGGAGGGCGAAAGCGGTCCCGACGTCGAGCGCCTGCGCGCCGACGTCTACTGGGGCGCCCGCCGCTGGCGCGAGGCCGGGGAGTCGCACGAGGCGCTGCTCGGCGATGCGTGGCGGTCGGGCCAGCCCCTGGACGAGCAGTCGCGGGCCGACGCGATCCGCGCCGCGATCGCCTATGACCTCTCCGGCGAGACGATCGGACTGGAGCGGCTCAAGGCGAAGTTCTCGGAGACCATGGCGGTGAGTCCGGACGCGCGCACCTTCGCGCTGCTGACGGGCGCCAACCCCACCCGGGCGCCGGGCTTCCGCGCCATCGCGGCCCGCGCCAGCAAAGCCGACACGTTGTCGGCGTTCCTGGCCGAGTACCGCAAGCGCTACCCCGACGCCGCAACGCCCGACCGGGGCCGTCCGGAAGCCCCGGCGGGCGCGCAGGGGGCACCCGGCAGCGCGCAGCAGAGCAGCGCCGCCACCGCGGAGTCGCCGCCAGGGTGACCTCCGCCCGCGTGGTCGACCCCGACATCGTCCTGAAGGTCGACGGCGTCCCTGTGGGGACTCCGGTGCGAGACGGCGAGGCTTGGCGGCGGGCCCACGAGGCGCCGCGCCCCGGCTGACGGCAGGATCGCGCGGGTGGTGACCGTCCGGGGCCGGCAGGGGGCCAATCCCGCCGGATCGCCCGGCCGGTTCAGGCCGACGCGGCCCTGCCCCGGGGCGCAGCGCCGCGCGCCCTTCATCGCCCTCGCGCGGGTCCGGATCCGCAGGCCGCCGCCCGTCGCGCCGGAACGCAACCGCCCGCGCGCCCGACCGACGCGTCCCGCGGCTCTACTGCGTGAGACGGGCCACGGCGAGCGCCTGATCGAACATCGCGTTGAGCGCGGCCGTGATGTCGCTCGGGCTGTTGGCCGTGTAGAAGAAGCCCGGTGACGCGCAGCTCTTGAGCGGCGTTGCCAGGGTCGGGCTGAACCCGTTCACGCGGTTGTTCTCCCAGGCGATCCCCCCGCCGTAATCCGTGAAGCTGATGGTGTTGTAGGGGATGTAGAGGACCGAGATCGTCGCGCCCGCGGTCTTCAGCGCCGTGCAGAGCGACGGGTCGATCTGCGAAGGCTGCGAGCCGTCCCAGTTGCCGGCGCCGTAGCCCGTGAAGCTCGAAGGGTTGCCAGGATAGTAGTACTTGCCGTTCTGGTTGATGGCGAAGTGCTGGTTGTTCTGCATGCCGTCGGTGACCAGGAACACGAAGGGCCGCCGCAACAGAGCACTGGAGCCGTCGCCGAAGCCGCCCGCCGCCGTAATGGTGGTCTTCATCTGGGGCAGCACGACCTCGAAATGCGTGCCGCCCGCGCCCGTGCCCGTGCTCGGGTCGTTGGTGGTGTAGAGCTGGGTCGTCCCGGTATCGAGGAGGCTCGTCAGGGCGAGCGGCCACGATTGGGAGCACTGGACCTTGCTGTTCAGCGTGGCGATGGAGCTGTTGATGTCGGCGAGCGTGCCCATCTGGTTGATGAACGGGTACAATCCGACCCGGTACTGGTTCGTCATCGACGGCGTGGACGCCCGGGAGATGAGGGAACAGACCGCGTTGTTCAGCGCGTCCGACCGCAGCTGGATCTTGCCGGCAGCGAGGTTCCAGCCGGTATAGCCCGGGAAGTGGCAGGCGAACTGGCAGCCCTGCTTGTAGTCCGACCACATGTCCTTGTTGCTGGACGCGAGCTGCGCCATGCCGCCGCTCGTGGCGGGCAGGCCCATGGAGCCGGACACGTCGAGCAGGAGGTAGAAGTCGAGATAGCTGGGCAGGTCGGCCGAGGCCGTCACCGTATTGCCGATCGTCGTGGTCGGCGTCCGGAAGATCTGGCCGAAATTGTTCTTGATCGTGGCCGTGTAGGTGACCGACGACGTGATGGTCTGGCCGGTGCGGCTGATCTGCGGCACCTGCAGCTGCACCTGCGCGAACGGCACCTTGCCGGCGTTGACCGTAAAGGCGTTGGTCGCCTGGGCGGAGCCGGCCGCGAAGGCGTTGGCGGTGAGGTTGCTCTGGATCGGGTTCGCCGCGAAGTAGGCCTTGGCGGAGACGACGCCCGCGATGGCGGCCGCGTCCGCGGCGGCGTCGAGCTTCGCCTTGTCGGTGATCGCGACGCCGTAATCGACGCCGTAGCCGATCAGTCCGACCATCGGCACGAGGCTGAACGCGAACAGGATCGACACGTTGCCCGACCGCGCCCTGCGCAGCCCCGCCGCTCTGTCCCGCAGGCGACGGACCGGGTTCAGTAACCGGGGCATTTCACGGCGATTCCATCGTTGCCCGTCGTGTCAAAATTGACGAGGGCGGCGTAGCGCGGCTGCACGTACATCGAGCGGGCGATGCGCACCGCCGGTATGAACCGTGCGCCGAAGCTCGGCTGGAAGTTGAAGACCACGTCGACCGCGATGAGCGAGCCCGGCCCGAAGACGGAGCGCGGCAGCGTGGTGCGGGAGGGCGGGGCGGTGTTGTCCGCCGGGAGCTGGGCCGGCGTGCAGGGCCGGTAGTTGCCCCCGCTCGTCCCCGTGCTCGTCCAGACGACGTTCGCCGCGTAGCAGTTGCTGAGGTCGGTGGTCCCGGTGCAGTTCGAGGCGGTCTGCGTGAAGGCGACCGACGCGAAGGTGATCGTGATGTCCTGCCACCATTGGAGGCCCTGACGGGGGGCGTCCTTCATGAGGTACGGGAACAGGACGAGGGTCGAGTCGAAGCTGAAATGCAGATCGGCGGCGTTGACGGTGGCGACCGTCGTATTCTGGGGCGGCTGGGCCTGCGAGAGCATCTGGCTGATCGACTGGGCGAGCAGCTCCACCTTGCGGGTGGCGTTGATGTAGGTGACGAGCTGCGTCCCGGCGATCATGAGGATCAGCAGCACCGGGAAGATCAGCGCGAACTCGACCGCCGACACCGCCCGGGTGTCCGTCCCGAAGCGCCGCGCCGCCGATCGTACCGCCGGGCCCATCAGAACAGCTCGTTGCGGAAGGCCGCCGTCGAGACGGCGAGGTAGGCCGGCGAGCCGTTGAAGGTGCCGCTCCCGCCGAGCACCGTCGCGAAGGCCGTGGGCAGGAACGTGATCGGGTAGACCACCAGCAGGTACTGATAGGCGCCGCGCGGGCCGAGGGTGTACTGGCCCGACCCCGGCGTCAGAGGCGGCATCAGCAATCCGCTGACGTCCGGCTTGACGTAGCTGTAATAGCCGCTCGGCGAGGTTCCGGTGGGCACCGTGTAGAGGTTGATCACGACGTTGCCGCACTTCACCATCGACGGCAGGTAGCCGCACAGGGCCGCCCGGAAACCGGCCTGGTCCATGGACTTGGCCTGCGCCGCGCCGGTCATGATCTGCCGCGACGCGCGGGTCGTCGCGTAGTCGATGGATTGGTTGACGAACAGGATCATGGCGACCGTCATGACGAACAGGATCGTCAGGATCAGCAGTCCGGCGACGAGGGCGAACTCGACGGCCGCGGCACCTCTTCGATCGCGTAGAAATCGGCACACTGAGAGCATGCGGAATGGTCGCATGAGAGTGCTAAACGTCCCTTAAAGCAGACGCGAGCACTCCCTATGGCATCGCTGAATCGTTATCCGCCGTAGCTTTGAACAAGCGAGCCCGCCACCAGGGTCCAGCCGTCGACCAACACGAAGAAGATCAACTTGAACGGGAGTGAGACTGAGGCCGGCGGGACCATCATCATGCCGATGGCCATCAGAACCGAGGCGACCACGAGGTCGATGATCAGGAACGGGATGAACAGCAGGAAGCCGATCTCGAAGGCGCGGCGCAGCTCCGAGATCATGAAGGCCGGGGTGACGATCTCGAGCCCGATCTCGTCCGGACCCTTCGGCACCGGCACCTTCGCGAGGTCGAGGAACAGCTTGAGGTCCTTCTCGCGGACGTTGCGCAGCATGAAGGTCTTGAACGGCGCCGAGGCCCGCTCGAAGGCCTGCGCCTGCGTGATCCGCCCGGCGATCAGGGGCTCGATCCCGGCGCTGTAGGCGGCCCGGCCGGTGGGGGCCATCACGAAGGCGGTCAGGAACAGCGCGAGGCTGACGATCACCGCCGTCGGGGGCGCCGTCTGGGTGCCCAGCGCCGAGCGCAGGAGCGAGAGCACGACGACGATGCGGGTGAAGGCCGTGGTCATCACCAGCACCGAGGGTGCCACCGCCAGCACGGTGATCAGCGCGACGAGCTGGAGCGCGCGCTCGGTGGTGCCGCCGGCCCCGAGGTCGAGGGTGACGCTCTGGGCGAGGGCCGGACCGGCGGCGAGCAGCGCGCCAGCCAGCAGGGCGGGCCCGAGGATGCGGGGGGAGCGCTTCCGCACCCTGGGCTTCGGACGGATCGGCACGGCGCGCATCGTGATCACGGACGGTCGCAGGTCGGGGCCGCGGGGCGCACGCTGGCCCGCCGCGCCTCGAGGTTCTGCCAGACGAGGAGGGCCGGCAGGCCGAGGACGACGTCGGGCACGCGGCGGGCCAGGGAGAGGGCGATGGCGGTGCCGGCGTCGATGCCGAACAGGCCGCAGACCAGCACGAGGCCGCCCTCCTGCACGCCGAGCCCGCTCGGCACCAGGAAGGCGGCGGCCTTGATGGCCTGGCTGAGCGCCTCGATCACGAGGATGTCCGACAGGCCGACGGTGTCGACCCCGATGCAGGTGAGGACGACGAAGACCTCGGCCGTGCCCAGGATCCAGGCCAGGGCGTGAAGAACGAAGGACTGGGCGAGATGCCCCCGGCGCCCCGGCGCCCAGACCGCATCCAGGGCGCCCTGGATGCGCTGGCCCGGCTCCGGACGCGTCTCCGTCTCGCGCACGAAGCGACGGCCGAGGGCGGTGAGACGCTCCTCGACCACCCGCACGATCCCCGTGCGCTGGAGCGCGAAGAAGGCCGCGAGCGCCAGGCCGGCTGCCGCGAGCGTCCGCAGCGTCCAGCTCGCGAGTTCGGCCGCCGCGGCCCCTTCGACGTGGCTGAGGAGGGTGGCCCCAAGACCGGCGAACAGGGCGAGCGTCCCGACCTGGAACAGCAGGTCGGCGAGTACGGAGGCCGCCGCCAGGGACCCGGCGACGCCCCAGAAAGTCAGGAGACGTGCCCCGAGGACGTCGCCGCCCACCGAGGCGACCGGCAGCAGGACATTGATGCCCTCGCGCACGAAGCGGAGGATCAGGCAGGCCGAAGACGGCGCGGGCGAGAGTCCGTCCAGGATGCGCGCCCAGGCGATGCCGCAGACGATCACCACGAGGGCGCGCACCAGCGTGACGCCCACGAAGCCCGCCATCCCGATTCGTCCGAACGCCGCCGCCACCGCCCCGAGATCGTTGGTCGCCACGAGCCAGGTCGCCAGGCCGAGCCCGAGCAGCGTGCCGAGCAGGGGCAGGCGGCGCACGACCGCGCGGGACGCCCGGCGCGTCCAGGATGCGCGGTCGCCGCTCACGGGCGGGGTGTGCGGGTTGCGCGACGGAGGGTGGGCAAGCGCGGGCGCTCCAGGTTCGAGCCGGTCAACGGCCCGGCGGCGATTCGTCAGGCGGTACCGCCGCTAGAGCGGTAATGGGGCCGAATTCGGGGACGGATTTGCGCGGGCGTGCCGGCGGGAGCACGGGGTCGAGTATGGCGGCGAGGGCCGCCTGGGGATCCGCTTCGGGATCGAGGAGAAGGACCCGGCCGGCCGCGAGGCTCGCGCCGGTGGCGACCGCCACCGCCCGCTTCGGGCAGGGGCCGAGGCACCCGGTTTCGACGATGCGGAGCTTCCTCCGGGGCCCGCCTCCCGCAGCCTCGGCGGCCCGCTTCCCGGCCTTCTTCAGGAGGGCGCGGACGGACCGGGCCGGGAGGCCCTGCCGCTTGGCGCATTTGGAGCACACGACCACGATCTCGGTGAGTTTCGTCTTGGCCGACTTCGCGGCCCCACCCGTGGCCCGGCCCCCGGCCGGACCGCTGGTCGAGCTCCTGGCCGGACCGGCCTCCGCGCCGCTCGCTGAACGTGGGTCTGTCATCATCCGGAGACTGTAGGCCGCGATACCCGGGCCGGGCTACGTCGCCCGTCGCCGCGGCGCGGCTGGGGGGATCGGCGCCATAAAAAGGGCCTAAAAGAACGGGATCCCGGTACCGCGCACGGGTCGCCCTAAGGCCGGCGCCGCGGCAGCGGGACCGGCGCAGATCCAGGAACAATGAGCGGATGAACTTCGACGACGTCAAGGACGACACGCGCGAAGCTGAACTCGTGACGTTCACCGCATCGCCGATGACCGAGCTGCGGCGCAGCGCGGAGACGATCCGGCCGATCCCGGAGAAGCGTACCGCCCGGGCGCTGGTCGCCTCGGTGCGCGCGCGCCTGGACTGGACGCAGCTGCCGGGCCTGCGTCCCCGCCAGGAGGATACGTCGAGCTACGGCTCGCGGCTCATCCGGCGCGTCAGCCTGTTCGTGCTGCTGCCGACGCTCGTGGTCGGCCTGTACCTGTTCGCCTTCGCGTCCAACCAGTACGTGGCCGAGGCTCAGTTCGCCGTCCGCGGCAACGTCGAGCCGATGGAGAACATCTCGCTCGGCCAGTTCACCAACCTGATCCAGAAGCACAACAGCCAGGACAGCTTCATCGTCCGCGACTACATCAGCAGTCAGACGATGGTCGAGGCGCTGGAGAAGAGCGTCGGCCTATCGAAGATGTTCTCGCGGAGCGAGGCCGATTTCTGGACGCGCTTCAACCCGAACGACCCGATCGAGGATCTCACCAAGTACTGGCGCAAGCACGTCGACGCGCATATCGACTCGATCTCGGGCGTGATCCGCCTGTCGATCCGCGCCTTCACCCCCGAGGACGCCCTCACCATCGCCCGCGAGGTGGTGACGCGCGCCGAGGCGCTGATCAACGACATCTCGAAGCGCGCGCAGGCCGACATGGTCACCCAGGCCGAGTCCGACGCGACCGTCGCCCAGGAGCGCCTGCGCAAGGCCCACCTCGCGCTGCAGACCTTCCGCAACCAGTGGGGCGTGATCGACCCGATCAAGACGGCGGAGGGGACGATGACGACCCTGATGCTGCTCCGGAAGGACAAGCTGAAGGCCGAGAACGACCTGCAGGTCCTTCGCGGCTCGACCCTCGACGATCGCTCGCGCTCCATCCAGGTCCTCGTCTCCAACCTGGCGGCCATCGAGCAGCAGATGAAGGCGCTCCAGGCCGAGCTGACCAGCGCCAGCACGGCGGGCGGCCAGAACCTGACCGAGGCCCTGGTCCAGTACGAGGGTCTGATGGTCGAGCGGACCATCGCCGAGAAGCTGGAGGAATCGGCCCACATGCTGCTCGACCGCGCCCGCGTCTCGGCCACCAAGCAGCACATCTTCCTGGCGACCTTCGTGCCGCCGGTTCTGCCCACCGACAGCCTCTATCCCGAGCGGTGGCACACCCTCATCGTGTCGTTCTTCTGCTTCCTGGTGATCTGGAGTTCCTCGGCCCTCCTGATCGCGGGTGTCCGCGACCAGAGAATGTAGGCCTCCAGGCGGGATCTGGATCCCGCGCGGCGCGGTCTGTAGAGGAAGGCGGCCCGGCTCTCCGGGCGGCCCGGTGAAAGAGCGAAGTCTAACCGTCCATGTCGGATTTCTCCGATCTCGTCGCGAAGGCGATCCAGCCGTCGATGACCCGGGAGGAGCGCGAGGCGGTCTACTCCGTCGTGCGGCAGGCCGTGCTCCGCTTGCAGGAGCGCGAGGCACTGCCCCCCGAGGACCCGCGGGTGACGCTCCAGCGCCACCTCGTCGAGGAGACGATCCGCGACATCGAGGGGGACGTCGCCCGCTTCCAGTCGCTCCGCAAGCTCGAAGAGGCCTTCGCGGCGCAGAACGCCGACGCCAAGGCCGCGCAGGGCCGGAAGCGGTAGGGCGCCGGTCAGGCGTCTGAACGGGGGCGCGGAGCCGGGCCCGGCGGCACCGTCACGATCCACCGCCCGACACCGGGAAGACTCCGGACGGCTGTCCGATCCGCCTCAGGCGGGGCCGCGAAGGAGCGCTCCGGGGACCGCGCGGTCGGCGGGAGCCCGCCTTCGAGGCGCGCCGACGCGGTCGCCGCGACCCGAGGCAGGGGCCGCGGAACGCGCTCGTGGCGCGCTGCAGCCCGATCCGGCAGGGCATCACGGCCTCGTCCCGGCTCCGCCGTCCGAACCGATGCGCCCGTGCGGCGTATGCCTACCCGCAGGCCGCGCTCGCGCGGATGCTGCCGGGTTCGGCCACGTCGAGGCCCGCCGAGACGTACTCGTTGAGCTTGTTGCGCAGGGTCCGGATCGAGATCCCGAGGATCTTGGCCGCGTGGGTGCGATTGCCGAGGCAATGGTCCAGCGTGTCGAGGATCAGGTCGCACTCGACCTGCGCCACCGTCCGCCCCACCAGGCCCCGCGTCGCCGCCTCCGCAACCTGTGCGGCGCGCGCCGCCGGCCCCTCGGCCGCGAAGGCCTCGCCCTCCGGCGAGAGGATCGCGTCGGAGCCGATCGCCTCGCCCGAGGCCAGCAGCACCGCCCGGTGCAGGGTGTTCTCCAGCTCGCGGACGTTGCCGCGCCAGGGGTTCTTCAACACCAGGGCCCGGGCCTCCGCGGAGAGGGGGCGGACCGGCACGCCGTTCACGGCGGCGTATTTGCGGGCGAAATGGTGGGCGAGCTCGAGGATGTCGGCCGGGCGCTCGCGGAGCGGCGGCAGCTTCAGGGACACGACGTTCAGCCGGTAGAACAGATCCTCGCGGAACGTGCCCTTGCGGACCTCCTCCACGAGGTTGCGGTTCGAGGTGGCCAGCACGCGGATGTCGACCCGCACGGGCGCCGTGCCGCCGACCCGGTCGATCACCCGCTCCTGCAACGCCCGCAGCAGCTTCGACTGCAGGCGCACGTCCATCTCCGAGATCTCGTCCAGCAGCAGCGTGCCGCCGTTGGCCTCCTCGAAGCGGCCGATGCGCCGGGCGACGGCGCCGGTGAACGCCCCCTTCTCGTGGCCGAACAGCTCGGATTCGAGCAGGGCCTCGGGGATCGCCGCGCAGTTGACCGACACGAAGGGCTTGCCCGCCCGGTTGGACTTCTGGTGGACGTGGCGGGCCAGCACCTCCTTGCCGGTGCCGCTTTCGCCGGTGATCAGCACGGAGGCCTCGGACCGGGCGACCTGCTCGGCGAGCTTGACCACCCGCTCCATCGACGGGTCCCGCCAGACGAAGGCGGCGCGGTCGGTGGTGACCGCCTCCAGCACCGCGGCGATCATCTCGGGATCGGGCGGGAGCGGGATGTACTCCTTCGCGCCGGCCCGGATCGCCGCAACGGCGGCCTCCGCGTCCGCCGAGACCCCGCAGGCGACTACCGGCGTGCGGATCCGCTCCGCCTCCAGCGCGGTGACCAGGTCGCGGATCGGCAGCGAGACGTCGATCATGATCAGGTCGGCGCCCCGGGCGCGCAGGACGTTGAGGCCCTGCGGCACGGCATCGGCCTGCGTCACGGTGGCCCCGCGCTGCATGGCGATCTTCGAGGCGGTGATCAGCTCGCCGTTGAGCCGCCCGATCATCAGGAGCCGCATGGTTCGTCCCTTTCAAAGCGCGTGGCGCGGACGGCCGTCACCGGCGCCGCAGCCGAAACCTCAGTCACCCTTGACGATCTCGGTCATCGTCACCCCGAGCCGGTCCTCCACGAGGACCACCTCGCCGCGGGCAACGAGCCGGTTGTTGACGAACACGTCGATCGCCTCGCCCACCTTCCGGTCGAGTTCGAGCACCGCGCCGGGGGCCAGCCGCAGCAGGTCGCCGATCGGCATCCGGGCGGAGCCGAGCACCGCCGAGACCATCACGGGCACGTCGAAGAGCTGCTCCAGGTCGGACGCGGATTTCGGGGTCGTGGGCGCATCGCGGATCGACTCGCCCACGTAGTCCGGGTCGTGCTCGCCGAGCTGAGGCAGGCTGAAATCGTCGGACATCCGGGTTCCTTCAGAATCTCGGGGTCAGGCCGAGGGCGTCGAGGACGGACGCCTCGATGCGGGCGCGCTCCCGCACGATGCCGCCGTCCGCCCATTCGATGCGGGCGTCGCCCGCCGCCATGTCGGGGTCGCCCAGGACCACGAGGCGGCCCTCGTAGCCGCGCTCGCGCGCGAGGCGCTTCACCAGGGCTTCGGCCTCCTCGACGAGGCCGTCATGCACGCGCACCACGAGGTGGGGCACCCCGCGCAGGTGCTGGAGCGCGGTGCGCGCCGCCTCGCCGATGCCCGCGAGGGGGGCGGCGTCCAGCGCATCGCCCGCCACCTTGCGGGCGATCAGCATGGCCACCTCGACGGCCTGGGCCTCACGCTCGGTGTCGCGGGCGTCGGCCTGGGCGATGAGGCCCGCGGCGGCGAGGGCGAGGCGGGTCATAGCGTCGGCGAGGCGACCCTGCGCCTGCGCCTCGGCCTGAGCGCGCCCCTCCTGCAGGCCGCGGGCATGCGCCTCCGCCTCGGTGCGGGCGGCGGCCTCGGCGGCGCGCTGCGCCTCGGGGCTCGGGCGGGCGCTGCGGAAATCGGTCTCGAACAGGAACGGCTTCGCGCTCCGGGAGGCTTGGGCGCTCAATAGACCAACTCCTCCTCGGCGCTATTTTTGGCGATCATGATCTCGCCCTTCTCGGCGAGGTCCTTGGCGATCTCGGTCATCTTGGCCTGCGCCTCGTCGACTTCCTTGAGCCGGACCGGCCCGAGGGCGGCCATCTCGTCCGTGAGATTCTTGGCCGCGCGGGTCGACATCTGCTTCATGAAGAAGGCCCGGGTCGTCTCGTTGCCGCCCTTCAGGGCGCGGCAGAGCGTGTCGTTGTCGACCGAGCGCATCAGCGTCTGGACGCTGCCCGAATCGAGCTTCAGCAGGTCCTCGAAGGTGAACATCAGCTCGCGGATGCGCTTGGCCGAGCCGCGGTTGGCCTGATCGAGGGCGGCGAGGAACCGGCCTTCCGTCTGCCGGTCGAAGGCGTTGAACACGTCGGCCATCATCTCGTGGGCGTCGCGGCGCTGGGTCTGCGCGATGGTCGATACGAACTCGACCCGCAGGGTCTCCTCGATGTGGCGCAGCGCCTCCTTCTGCACGGTCTCCATGCGCAGCATCCGGTTGAGGCAGTCGATGGCGAAGTCCTCGGGCAGGATGGTCAGCACCTTGGCGGCGTAGTCGGCCCGCACCCGCGAGAGCACCACCGCCACGGTCTGCGGGTACTCGTTGCGCAGGAACGAGGCGAGGATCTCGGGGTCCACCTGGGCGATCGAGGCCCAGACGCGCTTTCCGGACGCGCCCTTGATCTCCGCCATGATCAGCGAGACCTGATCGCTGGGGAAGATCTTCAGGAGTAGCGCCTCGGTCCGCTCGAAATTCGACGAGATGCCGCCACTGTTGCCGAGCTTCGTCACGAACTCGATGATCAGCCGCTCGACGGTCGCGGCCTCCAGCGTGCCGAGCTGGACCATCGCGTGGCTGACCTTCTTGATCTCCTCCTCTTCCAGCATCTGCCAGATCGGCGCGCCTTCCTCCTCGCCGAGCATCAGGAGGAGCGCGGCCGCGCGCTGGGGACCGGGCATCGACGCGAACGAATCGCCGCCCGCCGTCGCGAGGCTGTTCGCAAGACCTGCCGTCATACCCGCCGCCATACCGCCCGCCATCGTGCTGCCCTCGACTCCCGACGCGTCACTCTTCCTGGATCCAGGTGCGCAGCACCTCGACGGTCTCGGACGGGCTCGCCCGGACCATGTCGACCACGCGCTGGACCGTCTCGGCCTGGACCTGACCGTTGATCTTGGCGAACTCCATCAGCCGCGCGGTCGGGCTGTCCCGGTCGATCACCGTGACGGTGGCGCCGGGACCCGCGATCACGGACGCCTCGCCGGCGATCCCCATCCCGGGGCCGGCGAGCGACGGCGGCGACGGCACGGGCGCCAGCACCTGGCGCACCAGCGGCCGCACCACGGTGAGGAGGACGATCAGGGTCAGGAGCGCCAGCACGCCGAGCTCGGCCACGCGCAGTACGTCCTCCTTGGTGGGGGCGAGGAGCGACTGCATCAGCGACGGCTCGGTGAATTGCGGCACGCTCGGCGCTTCCGCGAAGCGCAGGTTCACCACCTCGATCTGGTCGCCGCGCGCCTTGTCGAAACCGACGGCGCTGCGCACGAGCGCGGTGATCCGCTCGATCTCGGCTGGGGCGCGGGGGCTGTAGGTCTGCTTGCCGTCGGGCGCGACGGCGTAGACGCCGTCGACCACCACCGCCACCGAGAGGCGCTTGATCCGCCCGCCCTCGGCGACCTCGGTCTTGGTGACGCGGGAGATCTCGTAGTTCGTCGTCTCCTCGTTCTTGTTGGTCGCGTCCTTCGGTGCGGGGGCCTTGTCGCCGCCATTGGCGCCCGGCAGCTCGTTGCCGACGCTCACCTGTCCGTCGGCGTTGGCGGTCAGCGCCGATTCGGTGCGGGTCTGCGCGGAGCGGACCACCCGGCTCTCGGGATCGAAGGTCTCGGACCGGCTCTCGATTCGGTTGAGGTCGAGCTCCGCGTTGACCTGCACCCGGGCGCGACCCGGTCCCACGATCCCGGCGACCACGTCCTCGATCTGGCCGCGCAGGCGACGCTCCAGGGTGATCTGCCGGTCCTCGAAGCCGCTGGCGGCGTCCGCCTCGGCGCCCTTCGCGCCGTCGGCGAGCAGTCGGCCGCGCTCATCGACGATGGAGACGCGGTCGGGCTTCAGGCCCTCGACCGCGGAGGCCGCGAGGTGGCGGATCGCCCGCACTTGGCCGGCGTCGAGGTCGCCCATCAGCTTCAGGACGATGGCGGCGCTCGGGGTCTCCCGGTCGCGCTCGAACAGGCGGCGCTCGGGCAGGACGAGGTGGACGCGCGCCGCCTGGACCCGGCCGATCGCCCGGATCGAGCGGGCGAGTTCCCCCTCGAGGGCGCGCAGGTGGTTCACGTTCTGCACGAAGTTGGTGGACGAGAACGCGTCGCCCTTGTCGAAGATCTCGTAGCCGACCCCGCCCTGCACCGGCAGGCCCTTGCCGGCGAGGTCCATGCGCAGCTTCGCGAGGTCGGGGCGTGGGGCCATGATGGTCTGGCCCGCCTCGCCCTTGGTCTCGTAGCGGATGCCGCGGGCGTCGAGTTCGCGGACCACCGCGGCCGAGTCCTGCATCGACAGGTCGGAGAACAGCACGCCCATGTCGGGGCGCGAAACCCGCAGGATGATGAAGGCGAAGAAGCCGATGAGCGTCAGGGTCACCGCCGCCATGGCGGCGATGCGGGCCGGTCCGAGCTTCGTGACGAGATCGAGGACCGGCTTCACGGCGGGGTTCACTGCACTCTGAACGCAAGGCGAGGCTGTTCGGCCGGCTCGGCAGAAATTGCCCGGTCCATGGTTAGCGGGGCGTTAATGCCGGGCCTCGACGGGGCGCTGGAACGCGTAAAGCCGCGCCCGGGGTACGGACGCGGCTTCGAGAGCACCGGGAATGGTCGTCGAACCGCATCCGCGGCGTCCGGATCGGGCGCTCGCGACGGCGGCCACACCGTCGTCGCGTGACCGCGCAGCGGAGTCCCCGATGACGTCGCGCGTCTCAAGGGCTCAGCATCAGTGCCGGTAGTGCTGGATCCGGGTGGTCCGCAGACCGGCCAGCCCGTGCTGGTCGATGGAGAACTGCCAGCTCAGGAATTCCTCGGTGGTCAGCGTGTAGCGCTTGCAGGCCTCCTCCAGGCTGAGGAGGCCGCCGCGCACGGCCGCCACGACCTCGGCCTTGCGGCGGATCACCCACCGGCGGGTGCTGGGCGGCGGCAGGTCCGCGATCGTAAGGGGGCTGCCGTCGGGCCCGATCACGTACTTCACTCTCGGGCGGCTCGGTTCGGTCATGATACGCTCTACACTCGACTGACCTGTCGAGCATTGAATGTACTTGCGCCCGCTTAAGAGATGTTGAAGCGAGTCACTCGGATGTGATTCGTTAAGTGCCACTTGTGGACAACCCGATGGTCTGCACGCTGGACAGGGGCACTTTCTGGGAGCCCACCATCAGGACGGGGGTCGTCCCGCTGAGATCGACCTCGTCCACCGTACCGGTCAGGCTCGTATCGACGGCGACGCTTGCGCCGGTGGCATCCGTGGCCGCGACCTTGATCGTGTAGTTGCCATCCGCCGAGGTCATCCCGGCCGAGGTCTTGCCGTTCCACGTGTAGGCCTGGCTTCCGGCGGTGAGCGATGTGGCCTGCGTCGCCACGACGTTGTTCTTCGAGTCCAGGATCGTGATCACGGCCTTCGAGGCGGCGCGGGACGGTGTCAGGTTCCAGGAGGCCGAGCCGTTCGACAGCTGGGAGGTGCTGCCGTCCGCCGTGATGGTCTTGCCGATGTAGCTGGTGGCCGAGGCCGAACTCGCAGCCTGCGATGCGCTGAGAATGCTGTCGAGGCGGTCGTTCGACTTGAGCTGCTGCTCGACGCCGGCGAACTGCACCAGCTGCTGCGTGAACTGGTTGGTGTCCATCGGGTCGAGGGGGTTCTGGTTCTTGAGCTGCGTGGTGAGCAGCGTCAGGAACTGCGTGAAGTTGCTGGCGATCTCGGTGGCGTTGCCGCTGCTGCCCGCCGATACGGCCGTCTTGGCCGTCGTGTTCGTGGTGCTGGATATGCCGGTCGTCACGCTGTTCTCTCCCGTGCCAGGTCAATCCGCGCGGCCCGCGCGTCGCATCGTTGTCGGCGCAGGCGGGCCGGAGGCCGGGGCCTGCGCGTCATGGCCTAGATCCGTATGTCCACGCCGCCGTAGCCGCGCAGCCAGCGCGTCGGGGCGACCTCCTGCGGCGCGTCGCCCTTGTCGCGGGTCCAGGCCGTCGCGCCTCCCCGCGGGGCGCCGTCCTGCTGTCCGCCGCCGCCGGCCTGAGCGCCGCCGTCGCCCCGCAGCGACAGGTTCAGGCCCCCGCCCGACGGATCGAGGCCGGCCTGCGACAGGGCCTGCTGCAACTGGCCGGCGTCGCGCTGGAGCAGCGCCAGGGTTTCCGGCCGGTCGACCACCAGATGGGTCATCACCGTGCCGTGCGCCTTGTCGATCGCGAGCTTGACGTCGATGCGCCCGAGCTCGACCGGGTCGAGCCGGATCTGGAACTCGCTCGATCCCCCCAGGGAGCGCAGGCCGATGGTCATCGGCACCTGACCGAGGGGGATCGGGGGATCGACTCGGGCCGGCGCGGCGGCCGGGGGGGACGCCGGCTGGGCGGCTCCGGACGCGCCGACGGGCGCCGCCTGTGCGGCGGCCGGCTGCGGGGCGCCGGGGACCGGGGACGGTGCGAGCTGCGGCGGAGCCGCGCCAGCCCCCTGGCCGGCATCGGCGAGGGCGGCGAGAAAATCTCCGCCGGTCGCGGCCCCCGTCATGGCGGCCGCGGCTTCGCCGGGTCCGGCCGGCGCGCCCTCGACGGCGGTGGAATCCTTGCCGGCTTTGCCCGGGGTGACCGGCGGCGCGGGCGCCGTCGCACCGGCGGCGGGTCCGGCGGCTGGGCCCGCGGCGGCGGACAGAGACTTGCGGCCCGCGGGCGAAGCATCCGCGGCCGGATGGCCGGGCGCCGCGGAGGGCGACGCGCCCGCGCCGGCCTTCGCGGGTTCGATCGTCCCGCCGCCCCCGGCCGCGCCCGCCGCGGTGAGGCCCGGGGCCGCGTCCGCCGCCTCCGGCGCGCGGACCGGGCCGCCTTCGGCCAGACTCGCCAGGAGGGCGAGCAGCGCCGCGGTCGGATCGGCGGTCGGGTCGACGGGCGCCGGCTGTGCCGCCTGTGGCGGGGCGGCTTCAGCCTGCCGGGTCTGCGATTCCGCGTCGGCCTGTCCTGTCTCGGCAGCCGCCGCGTCCGGCGCGGCATCCAACGCGGCGTCGGTCGCCGCGGAGGGCTGCGGAGCGCTGCGCTCCGCCTCGGCGGGGCGCGTCGCGGGTGCCGCGGCCTTCCGGTCGGCCGGCGCAGCGGTGGGGGCCGGCGGGGCCTCCGCCTGGGCGGAGTCCGGGAGCCGGCTCGGCGCGCGCGGCGTCGGCTTGGCGAGGCTCGAGCGCCTGTCCGCAGCCCGGATGTCGGCCTGCGCGGCCGAGTCCCGCGCCCGCTCCGCCGCCGTGCGCCCCGCGCCGGCCTGATCGCGCTGATCGGCCTCACGAGCCCGCGCCGCCGCGGTGTCGTCGCGGCGGGTCGCCGCGTGGGACCGCGCCGCCGCGGCGTCGTCCTGCGACCGGGCGGCGCTCAGGGCTTGGCCGAAGCGATCCTGCGGCGTGTCGCCGGACCGGGCCGCGACGCCCGCCGCATCCCAGCCCGAACGCGCGGCGGGTGCGCTCCGCGCGGGCGGAATCCACGCGGTGATATCCAATCGATCCGCCGACCCGCTCGCCATACAGGACTCCTCTGGCCCGCCTCGGAGCAAGCCGCGCGCCAGTCCGGTCCGAGGATAAGGCGTTGATCGAACTGGATTTTCGCGAAGAGGGCGCGATGCCGGTACGGTCGAAGCTGCCGCGCGCCCGGCAGGATCTGCCGGGTTGCCGCAGCCGAGGCGAGCCACCGCCCTGGAAAGCCGGGCGGAGTCCCGCTATAGACGCACCGTGCAGCCGGGAAGCTTCCGGGCCGGCGGCTGCGGACCCACGTGATGAACGCCCTCGATCTCCCCAAAGCCCCCCACGAGACGCGCGTCGTCGTCGCCATGTCGGGCGGCGTCGATTCCTCCGTGGTGGCGGGCCTGCTGAAGCGGCAGGGCTTCGACGTGGTCGGCGTCACGCTGCAGCTCTACGACCATGGCGCCGCGACCCACCGCAAGGGCGCGTGCTGCGCCGGCCAGGACATCAACGACGCGCGGGCGGCGGCCGAGCATCTCGGCATCCCGCACTACGTCCTCGACTACGAGGACCGGTTCCGCGACGCGGTCATCGAGAAGTTCGCCGAGAGCTACCTCGCGGGCGAGACGCCGATCCCCTGCGTCGAGTGCAATCGCACGGTGAAGTTCCGCGACCTCCTGGGCCTCGCCCGCGACCTGAACGCCGACGCGCTGGCCACCGGGCACTACGTGGCGAGCCGCGCCCTGCCGGGCGGCGGCCGGGCGCTCCACCGCGCCCTCGATCCCGCCCGGGACCAGAGCTACTTCCTCTACGCCACCACGGCCGAGCAGCTGGATTTCCTGCGCTTCCCCCTCGGCGAGATGGCGAAGACCGAGACCCGCGCGCTGGCGAAGGAACTCGGCCTGTCGCTGGCCGAGAAGCCGGACAGCCAGGACATCTGCTTCGTGCCGCAGGGCCGCTACAGCGACGTGATCGCCCGGCTGCGCCCCGACGCGGCGCGGCCCGGCGAGATCGTCGACCTCGCGGGCCACGTGCTGGGCCGGCACGAGGGCATCGTGCACTACACGGTCGGTCAGCGCCGCGGCCTCGGATTGTCGGGGGCGGAGCCGCTCTACGTGGTGCGGCTGGAGCCGGACTCGGCCCGCGTGGTCGTCGGCCCGCGCGCCGCGCTGGCCACGACCCGCATCCGCCTCTCGGACCTGAACTGGCTGGGCGAGGGCCCGGTCGAAGCCGTGCGCGACCTGCCCGTGGCGGTTCGCGTGCGCTCGACCCGGCCGCCGCGCCCGGCGACGCTGACGGTCGGGCCGGACGGCGCGGCCGAGATCGTGCTTGCCGAGCCCGAGGACGGGGTGTCGCCCGGCCAGGCCTGCGCGATCTACGCGGATGACGGCCCCCGGGCCCGGGTCCTGGGCGGCGGCACCATAAGGCGTGTCGACGCGTTGTCGGCCCGGCCCCGCGAGGCCGCCTGATCTCAACCTCTGGAATCTTCGAACGATGCTGAGCGAGCCGCAGATGGCCGGGCCGAGCACGGCCCTGATGCGCAAGGCCTATGCCCGCTGGGCCCCCGTCTACGACGTGGTCTACGACAAGCTCACCGAGCCCGCGGCCCGCGCGGCCGTCGAGGCGGCGGCCGAGCACGGGCCGCGGATCCTGGAGGCCGGCGTCGGCACCGGGCTGGCGCTGGGCTACTACCCGAAGGCGAGCTTCGTCTGCGGGGTCGACCTCTCCGAGGACATGCTCAAGCGCGCCCGCGCCAAGGTCCGGCGGCGGAACCTGTCCCACGTGAAGGGCCTCCAGGTGATGGATGTCTGCCACCTGGGCTACGCGGATGCGAGCTTCGACGCCGTGGTGGCGCAGTTCCTGATCACCCTGGTGCCCGATCCCGAGGCCGCCATGTCGGAGTTCCTGCGGGTGGTCCGGCCGGGCGGCGGCATCGTGCTGGCCAACCATTTCGGCCAGAGCGACGGGCCGGTCGCGCGGGTCGAGGAGATCGTGGCGCCGCTCTGCACCAAGATCGGCTGGTCGTCGGACTTCAAGGCGACGCGGATCGAGGCCTGGGCCCGGCGCAACGGCGTCGAGGTGGTGGGACTGAAGCCGACCTTCCCGGGCGGGTTCTTCAAGATCCTGCGGATGCGCAAGCCCGGGTGAGCGCGACCGCGCCCATCGCCGAGGGGCGCTGGAAGCGGCTGCGGCGCTGGCTGCCGATGGTCCTGCTGCTCACCGTGTCGGCCATCGTCCTCGTCTCCGGTGCCGCCCAGCTCCTCAGCCTCGACCGCCTGCTCGCGTCGCGGGACTGGCTGCGCGGCTTCGTCGAGGGCGGCTACTGGCGGGCGCTGGTCTCGGCCTATTGCCTGTATGTCGGGGCCGTCGTCGTCTCGGTGCCGGCCACGCTGATCCTGACCATGATCTGCGGCTTCCTGTTCGGGATCGTGCCGGGGGCCCTCACCGCGGTCTGCGCCGCCACCACCGGCGCGGCGATCGTGTTCACCATCGGCCGCGGGCCGGGCGCCGACCTGCTCCGCCGGGCGGGCGGAACACGCCTCGCCGGCCTGGCGGAGGGCTTCCGGCGGGACGCCTTCGGCTACATCGCGTTCCTGCGGCTCCTGCCCCTGTTCCCGTTCTGGATGACCAACCTCG
Source organism: Methylobacterium sp. E-046 (assembly GCF_022829625.1). Lineage (NCBI taxonomy): Bacteria > Pseudomonadati > Pseudomonadota > Alphaproteobacteria > Hyphomicrobiales > Methylobacteriaceae > Methylobacterium > Methylobacterium sp. E-046. Next base: position 239,125 of record NZ_JAKSYP010000172.1, read on the forward strand.
CCCCCGCCGCCTTCGGGGTGAAGCTGCGGGTCTTCGTGCTGGCGACCTTCCTGGGGCTCCTGCCGGGGGCCGTCGTGTACGCCACCACGGGCGCGGGGATCGAGGACGTCGTCGCCGCCCATGAGACCGCCAAGGCCGCCTGCCTGGCAGCGGGGGAGGGGGGCTGTGACACTGCGCTGACCCTGCGGACGCTCGTCACGCCCAGGATGGTGGCGGGCCTGGGGATGCTGGCCGTCTTCGCCCTGGTCAGCCTGCTGCTCGGCCGACGCGCCAAGCACCGATGATATTCATAATTCAAGCGCGACGCGATTTTTCCGTGTCGTAGGGAACATCCGGCTGCCTCCGGGTAAATATCGTATAGTGCCCGCCGCCGAGTGCCTGTATTCCCGCTAGCGAAACTGTGGCTTGCGAACATGTCTCCCGCGACGGCCGGACCCGGCTCGAGCATCGTCAACCCTCGTCCCGCCGATTCACATCCGCGATGCCCGCGCGGAGCGTGACCGGCATGACCGTTGAACTCGATCCGACCGCTGCGCCGGCGGTTGCCCCGACCCGCGAGCTGTCCGAGCGGCGCGCGACGCGCCTCGGCCTGTCCGGCCGGCTGTTCCTCGTCACCGTCGCCTTCGTGGTGGTGGCCGAGGTGCTGACCTACGTGCCGGCGGTGGCCAACTACCGGATCGAGTGGATGTCCGACCGTCTGGCCGCCGCGCAGGTGGCGGCCCTCGTCCTCGACGGGCGGACGGGCGAGCCGGTCTCGGAAGCCCTGGAGAGCCGCCTGCTGGCGGGCGTCAACGCCCGGGCCATCGCGGTCCGCGGCGGCGGCGCCCAGCGGCTGCTCGCGATCGAGCCCATGCCGGAGATGGTCGCCGACACCGTCGACCTGCGCGAGGTCTCGGCCCTGTCGGCGATCCGCGGCGCGTGGCGCACCCTCGTGGCTCCGGTGCGGGAACCGATCCGCGTGGTCGGCGAGGGGGGCATCGGCTTCGACCGCGTCGAGATCCTGCTCGACGAGGCGCCCCTGCGCACGGCGATGATCGACTACGCGCTGCGGCTGCTGGTCTCGTCGCTGATCATCGCGGCCTCGGCGGCGGGACTCGTCTTCGTCGTGCTGCAGGTGCTCATCGTCCGCCCGGTCCGGCGGCTCGCCACCAGCATCACGGCCTTCTCGGACGATCCGGAGGATGCCGGGCGGATCATCGCACCGTCCCGCCGCAGCGACGAGATCGGTCAGGCGGAGCGGGCGCTCGGGCGGATGCAGCGCAGCCTCGCCGATCAACTCCGGCAGAAGCGGCGGCTCGCCGAACTGGGCCTGGCGGTGAGCAAGATCAGCCACGAACTGCGCAACCTGCTCACCGGCGCGCAACTCCTCGGCGATCGCCTGGAGGGCACCGCAGATCCGACGGTGCAGCGCGTCGCCCCGCGCCTCGTCGGGACGCTGGCGCGGGCGATCCGCTTCTGCGAGGCGACCCTCGCCTACGGGCGCGCCTCCGAGCGGGCGCCGCATCTGGCCAGGACGCCCCTGGCGCCGATCTTCGCGGAACTCCCGGACCTCGCCGCGCTGGCGGCCAGCCCGGTGGCCGTGCAGGTCTCGGCGGCCGACCTCTGCGTCCAGGCCGACCCCGAGCAGTTCGGCCGGGCGCTCGCCAACCTCGTCCGCAACGCCGTGCAGGCCCTGGACGGGGCCCAGGTGGCGGAGGCCGTCGTACGGGTCGCAGCCAGCCGCGACGAGCCGGGCCGGATCACCATCCTGGTGGCCGACAACGGCCCCGGCCTGCCGGCCCGCGCCCGGGAGAACCTGTTCGCGCCGTTCCAGGGCTCCATGCGCTCCGGAGGAACCGGGCTCGGCCTGCCGATCGCCGCCGAGCTGATCGGGATCAACGGTGGCACCCTCAGCCTCGATGCCTGTGAAACCGGGGCACGGTTCCGGATCGTGCTGCCGGAGGGCTGAGGCACCCGCGAGGACGGGTGCGGAGGGGGAGGCGGGTGAGCGCCTACTCGGCCGCAGCCCGCACCGGCTCGGCGACCCGGATGCCGAGATCGGCCAGGAGGGCCGCGTCGTCGTCCTGGCCGTTATTGGCGGTGGTGAGCAGCCGCTCGCCGTAGAAGATCGAATTGGCGCCCGCGAGGAAGCACAGCACCTGAGCCTCGCGGGTGAGGCCCTTGCGGCCGGCGCTGAGACGCACCCGCGCCCGCGGCATCACGATCCGCGCGGTGGCGCACATGCGCACGAGATCGAACGGGTCGACCGCCGGCTGGTCCTCCAGCGGCGTGCCCGGCACCGCGACCAGGGCATTGATCGGCACGCTCTCGGGATGGGGTGCGTGGTTGGCGAGCACCTGGAGCATCGCGGCGCGGTCGGTGACGCCCTCGCCCATGCCGACGATGCCGCCGCAGCACACGCCGATCCCGGCTTCCCGAACGTTCTCGAGGGTCTGCAGCCGCTCGTCGTACGTCCGGGTCGAGATGATGTCGTTGTAGAAATCCGGTCCGGTATCGAGGTTGTGGTTGTAGGAAGTCAGCCCGGCCTCGGCCAGGCGGCCGGCCTGCGAGGGCGTGAGCATGCCGAGGGTCACGCAGGCCTCCATGCCGAGGCCGCGCACGCCGCGCACCATGGCGAGGACCGCGTCGAATTCCGGGCCGTCCTTGGGCTGGCGCCACGCGGCACCCATGCAGAAGCGATGGGCGCCCGCAGCCTTGGCGGCGGCGGCCTCGGCCAGCACCGTCTCCACCGGCATCAGCCGCTCGCGGGCGACGCCCGCGCCCTTGTGGTGGGCCGATTGCGGGCAGTAGGCGCAATCCTCCGGGCAGCCGCCGGTCTTGATCGAGAGCAGCGACGCCCGCTGGATGTCGGCCGGATCGTTGTGCCGGCGATGGAGCTGCGCGGCCCGGAACACGAGGTCCATCAGCGGCAGGTCGTGGAGCGCGCGGATCTCGGCCACGCTCCAGTCGTGGCGGATGTCGGTCGCGTGGGGGTCGACAGCTTGGTTCATGGTGCCCTTGAGTGGGATCGGCGCGGAAAAATCAAGCGGTGCGACGGGCATTGGGGCGGCGCCGGTGGCGCGGCCTTCCCGTGCCGGGGTCCGGATCGCATCCCGCGCGCGCTCCGTGCGCACCGGGAGGGGGATGGATCCCGGTCCGCGCCTGCACCGGGGCGCGGGCCGCGGAAGCGGGACCCGATCCGGAACCGGCACGCGCATCGCCCGGTCGGGGGCGCAGGATCGGCCCCGAAGGCGCTAGTCCGTCGGCTCGCCGGCCGAGACCTTGGCGGTCCAGTCGTCGAACGCGATGACCTTCTGGCGCTGCTCGCCGAGCCGCTCGATCCGCAGCACCATCTCGTCGCCGGCCTTCAGGTAGCGCGGCGGCTTCATGCCCAGGCCGACGCCGGGCGGGGTGCCGGTGGTGATCACGTCACCGGGCTCCAGCAGCATGAAGTGCGACGTGTACGCCACCAGCTGGGGCACGTCGAAGATCATCGTGGCGGTGGAGCCGGTCTGGCGGCGCTCGCCGTTCACGTCGAGGCTCATGGCGAGGTTCTTCAGGTCCGGGATCTCGTCCAGGGTCACCAGCCACGGGCCGAGGGGGCCGAAGGTCGGCGCGCTCTTGCCCTTGGTCCAGGTGGGACCGCGGTTCATCTGCCACTCGCGCTCGGAGACGTCGTTGCAGATGCAGGCGCCCGCCACGTAGCTCAGCGCCTCGTTGGCGTGGACGTAGCTGGCGCGCCGGCCGATCACCACGGCGAGCTCGACCTCCCAGTCGGTGCTGTGCGAACTCTTGGGGATGATCACCGTGTCGTTCGGCCCGCACAGGCTGGACGGCGCCTTGTTGAAGATGATCGGTTCCGCGGGGATCGGCGAGCCGGTCTCGGCGGCGTGGTCGGCGAAGTTCAGGCCGATGGCGACCACGTTGCGCGTGCCGCCCACGCAGGGTCCGAGCCGCACGTCCGGCGGCAGCTTCGGCAGGGTCTCGGGATCGAGGGCGCGCAGCCGCGCGAGCGACTCCGGCGCTAGGGCCGGGCCGGCGATGTCGCGCACGACCCCCGAGAGATCGCGCAATCCGCCCCCCGCGTCCACGAGGCCGGGCTTCTCGTCGCCGCTCGGGCCGTGCCGGAAGAGCTTCATCGCCGCGTCTCCTCATCGTTCCCTGTGCCGGTCCGTGCCGGCTGCGGGGACCATGGCCGGGCGCCGATCCCGGCGCAAGCGCGCGGCCGATGCCGGGGGGCCCACCGGGTGTCGCATTCGGGCAACATCATGGCGGAAAAGTGCAGGATAGCGGTCTTCCGGATCTATCATTCATGGCGGCGAATGTCTGCCTGGATTCAGTTTTCGACCGGCAATAGTTCAGCGCCACATGGATACGCGTGTCGATCCAACGTGCAGCATACGCCCTCGTCTTGGCGTCGTCTTCGTCCCCGCCATCGCGATCGCGATTGCGAATGCCCCCTCAAAGACGGCACCATCCGGCAAAAGGGGCCGCCCGAAACGGGGCGGGCACATCGAGACGGGTTGGGGGAACGAGATGGGCGGGACAATGCGCGCGGGGTTGCTCGCGGCCACGGCGGTGATCCTCGGTGCCGGGCAGGCTCACGCCGGCGCCTTTGGGATCCGGGAGCAGAGCACGCAGGCGCAGGGTCTGGCCTGGGCGGGGGCGGCTTCGGGTTCGGGTGGCGTGTCGTCGATGTTCTGGAACCCGGCGACGATCACCATGCGCCCGGGCTTCGTCGCGGAG
>NZ_JAKSYP010000173.1:0-1005 GCF_022829625.1 Methylobacterium sp. E-046
GTAGGTGGAGCAGACGCGGACGTACTCGATCGGAACCGCCTTCTTGACCGGCAGGTCGGCGGCGTGCGCGGCGCCGACCGCCGCGAAGGCAGCGGCGGACCCGAGCAGTGAGCTCTTCAAGAGCTTCATTGACATCTCCAAGTTCACGAGACCCGAACGCGGACAATCATCTTCATGACCGAAGTGTCAGTCCGCCAAAAAATTCGTTTTTTGTTCGATCCGAGTCGAAATCCGGACAGGTTTGCCTTCGGACATCCGCCTCGCGGATCGCATCGTGTCCATTCAGGACTGATTCCTCAACGTCCTGCTCTTTCTTCATTGAAGAGCGTTGCCGCACGTTGTCTTTATGCAACAAAACTCTCTTGTTTATCTTGCGTATTGGCGTGCATTTGCAATACAAGCGCTTCAATCTCGGAGTATTTAAGCAGATCAATAGTACAAATTAGATCTCGATTTCGATCGTCGCGGCGAATGATTTCAAGTCGTCGAAAATCCCCCGCGGAATACCTCGGGGAGCCGGAGGGGCTTCCACCCGCGGGGCAATCGACGCCAGCGGGCGGGGCCTGGGCGTTTGGAGCCGGACGGAAGGCGTGGCTGGCCAGGACCGTGACGCGCGGCGGCCCCGCGCAGCCGGGCGCGGCAGGGACGAGGCCGGGCGGGACGGCAGGGGACCCGATCGATCCGGCGACGGGGCGCCTGCCGGGTGCCGCATCACAGCGGCGCGGCCCCGCATGCGAGGCGCGGGCTCAGCTCGACCGGGCCGGGGCGCGCAACGAAAAAGGCCCGGCGCAATGCCGGGCCTTGGAAGACGTGGTGCACAGGGTCCGAAGCCGGGAGACGATCCCGGCTCCGGGAATTTGGATCAGAAGTCGCGCTGAACGCGGACGCGGATCTGGGAGACGCCGTCCGAGGTCGTGGTGCGGACGAGGCCACCGGCGTTGATCGCGGCGACGCGCGAGTAGGCGGTCGGATCCTTGTCGATGTCGATGACGCGGCCGTTCTTCA
>NZ_JAKSYP010000175.1:0-7177 GCF_022829625.1 Methylobacterium sp. E-046
CTGCTGGCGTCGAAGGCGTAGCCGGCGTTGATACCGAAGTAGGCGCCGGTCCAGGTGAACACCGGGACGGGGGTGAACACCGGCGGCGGGGCGGCCCGGCGCGGCAGGTCGGCGGCCGAAGCGGCGCCGGCCATCAGGGCCGTGGCGGCGCTGGCGAGAAGAAGCTTCTTGATCATCTGGTCCTCTGTCTCCCGTTTCGCGGGATGTGTGCCCGGCGACAGGAACTGCAGGACGCCGCCACGCGATAGTGCAGCGCTGCAACACTCCGGGCGGGGGCGTTTGCACCGCAGCACGCATGTGCGATGCAGCACATCCGAGAACAGGGCGTGGTTAACCGGCCCGCCCATGCGTGTCCGAGACGGTCCGGAAACAAAAAGCCCCGCCGCACGGGGCGGACGGGGCTTGAGTTCGTTCGAGAACGTTCCCAGGACCAACCGGGAAGCTTCGATGTTTCTTAGATCCTAACGGCCGACGGCCCGCAAGCCTGCCGGCGACGGCCGGATGCTGTTAACATTAATTCCCGATCGGCCGGAGCCGGGCCTTGGGGCGGGGATAAGCCCGCGTCCGGCCCCGGCCGGGGCGGCCATCCAGTCCGGCAGTCCAGACGGTGGCTTTTCCGCGCTCCGATTCCGGTGGTGCCGAGACCTGGCCAATGCTCGGCCGGGGCGTGGCGCGCGGAAGGTCTGTCACGCGACGCGCGTGCTCTTGGAGCGGCGGTTCCGAGTATTGTAATCTCCCCACGCGCCGACGAATCGCCGGGCCGGATGGCCGGTCCGCCGCCGTCGGGTCCCGGGAATGGGCAGGATGTGCGGCCTGTGGAGAGGGGACCGATGGCGAGCGTGAGCGAGCGGACCGCGCGGCATCAGCGGATCATGGGGCCCCTCCTCGTGGCGGCGATCCTGTTCGGCCTGGCCGGGCTGCCGCTGGCGGTCTGGCTCGACCTGCGCGGCCTGTCGGAGCGCATGCTCGAGACGCAGGCGGTGGAGACCGGCCGGATCATCGACCAGATGCGCAGCTTCTACGCCAGCGACGTCGTTCAGGCGGTCAACGGCGCCACCGGCCGCGTGGTGACGACCCACGACTACAAGGGCGTGCCGAACGCGATCCCGATCCCCGCGACCCTGTCCCTGGAACTCGGCGAGCGGATCAGCGGCGCGGACGGGGCGGTCAAGTACCGCTTCGTCTCCGACCTGCCGTTCAAGGACCGCAAGCCCCACGAGCTCGACGCCTTCGAGGCCCGCGCGCTGGCCGACCTGCGCGACCGCCCGCAATCGCACTTCGTCAGCGAGACCACCGGCTCGATCTTCGACCGGCAGGTCCGCATCGCCGCCCCGATCCGGATGGAATCCGCCTGCGTGCGCTGCCACAACGCGCATCCCCTGAGCCCCAAGACCGACTGGAAGGTCGGCGACGTGCGCGGCATCCAGGAGATCGTCCTGCGCCAGCCGATCGCCGCCAACGTCCTCGCCTTCAAGTACCTGCTGGGCTACTTCATCCTGGCGGCGCTGGCCGGCAGCACCTTCCTGCTCCTGCAGGCGCGCCAATCCCGGCTGATCGACCGTATGAACCGCGAGCTGACGGAGTCGAACGGCTTCCTGGCCTCGATCTCGGTGCAGATCGCCAAGTACATCTCGCCCCAGGTCTACAAGAGCATCTTCAGCGGCGAGCGCGACGTGTCGGTCGCCACCGAGCGCAAGAAGCTGACGATCTTCTTCTCCGACATCAAGGACTTCACCGCCACCACCGAGCGCCTGCAGCCCGAGGAGCTGACCGCGCTGCTCAACGAGTACCTCACCGAGATGACCGCGATCGCGCAGAAGCACGGCGGCACGGTCGACAAGTACATCGGCGACGCGATGCTGGTCTTCTTCGGCGATCCCGAGACCAAGGGCGTGCGCGAGGACGCGCAGGCCTGCGTGCGGATGGCCGTCGAGATGCAGAAGCGCCTCGGCCAGCTCAACGCCCGCTGGCGCCGCTCCGGCATCGAGCGCCCGTTCCAGGCCCGGATCGGCATCAACACCGGCTACTGCAACGTCGGCAATTTCGGCAGCGACGACCGGATGGACTACACGATCATCGGTGCCGAGGCGAACCTCGCCGCCCGCCTGCAATCGGTGGCCGCGCCCGGCGGGATCACCCTGAGCTACGAGACCTACGCGCTCGTCAGCGACGTCGTCCGGGCGAGCCCGCAGGACCCGATCCGCATGAAGGGCATCAGCCGCGACGTCGTCCCCTACGCCATCGAGGGCGACCTCGCCGCCGAGGCCGCGGAGACGGTCTTCTCCGAGCACGCCCGGGGCATCGATTTCTACATCGACGTCGACGCCCTGGAGGCGGAGGGCGCGGCCCGGCTCCGGAAGCGCCTGCTCGAGACGCTCGCGGCCGTCGACCGCCGGATGACCGGCGCGGGCGCGCCGGGCCCGGAGCCGAAGCCGGGTCCGCTGCAGCCCGCAGCGGTCTGACGGTGCCGGACGCCGGTTATCCCGGGACGCATGGAGGGCGGGATGGGCCGCGGGATCGGCGGCGGGACCGGCAGTGCGGGCGCCGTCGCGCCGGGGCGCGGCCGGAGACGGCCGGGACGGGGCGGCCCCGGGGGCGTGCTGCCCCTCCGGCGGGTCAGCGTCCCCTGCTGACCCGCCTCCCCGGACCGGAGGCGGTGAAGGCGCCGCGCCGCGCCAGCCCGCCCGGCCCGCCTCGACCCGCATGGGCCCGGATCGCGGCCTGCCGGTCCGGAACGGGAGCGGCAGACCTTCGCGCCGCCGCTCCCCGGGGCCGCGCCGGTGGTCCGCGGCCCGTGCCCGGGCCCCGCGGGGCGCGGCTTCCCGGGCCCGCATCCGGCGCTATGTGCCCTCGGCCGTCTTCACGCAGGCGCGTCCGCCCGCGCGGCGCCTGTCCGAGGCCCGCCCGCGGAGCCGGCCCGATCCGGGTCCGGCCCGCCGGGAATGCAGGAGACCCGCATGAACCCGATCACGCCGCTGTCCATGACGGCCCTGCCGGGGGGCGGGATCGGGATCGGTGCAGCCGTCCTGGGCCACGGGACGCCGCTCGGTGTCGCCTGCGCCGGGCTCGCCGGCGCCCCCACCCCGCCGCGGGTGTGGGGGCTCCGGTGACCGGCATCCCCTCCCCGCCCCTGACCCCGCCCCCGCATCGTCCCGGCCGCGCGGGGCCATCGGGCGGGGCGTTTCCCGACCTGACAGGTCCGGGGACGCGGTAGCGCGCCGATGCTCGGCTTCTCCCTCAGCTCCACGGAGCCCGACAGCATCGCGCACATCATCCAGGTGGCGCTGGCGCCCGCCTTCCTGCTCTCGGCGCTGGCGACCCTGCTGAACGTGTTCTCGACCCGCCTCGGCCGGATCTCCGACAAGGTCGACGCCCTCTCGGCGGAGGCCGCCAGGATGACGGAAGCCGAGGCCGCGCACCTGTCCCGCCGGCTGAGCTACCTGCGGCGGCGCTCCTTCGTCCTCGACGTGGCGGTCGTCCTGGCCTCGCTGGCGGGCGGCCTGATCGGCCTGGCGGTGCTGACCCTGTTCGTCGGGGCGCTGCGCGACGCCGCCACCGCGTCGATCCTGTTCGCGTGCTTCGGGGCGGCGCTGATCTGCACCGTCGCGGCGATCGGCGCCTTCATGGCCGAGATCCTGATGGCCGGTCGCGGCGTGCGCGATCAGGTCGAGCGTCAGCAGGACAAGGTCCCCGCGCGCCCCTGATCGTGCGCCGGCCGCAGAATTTCGATTGCACGCCCCCGGCAACCGCGTCTTAATCTTAACGGCGTCTGATGCGGACGCACGCTGCGCCCGGGTATTCCGTCATGAGCATCGCGATCTTCGTTGCCCTCGTGGCGGGGGCCCTCTGCCTCGGAGGAGCCTCCTCGCTCCTGCCGTTCCGGCGCCGGGACGACGCCGAGCCGGACCACGGCCTGGCCTACGAGGACGACTTCTTCGACGTGGGCGGCCCGGTGATCGACCTGGAGCCGCACCGCTGAACTGAGGCGGCGGGGCCAGCGGCGCGGGCCCCGGTGCGGCGGTCCGGGATCGGCGTCGTGATCGCGCCCGATCGGCCCCCCCGGGCCGACTTATCCGGAGCGATCCTCGGCCGCGCCCCTCGGTGGCCGGGGCGAGGCATTTCAGATGTCTTCCATCCACTCGACATGGCCATCGGAGAGGCCGTAGCGCGCGCCCACGACCTTGACCGCCCCGGCGCCCAGCGCCTCCTTGATCACGAGGCTCTGCGTCGTCAGCCGCTTGGCGACGCGGCGGGCGTTGCTCCGCACCGAGGCCTCGAGGAGGTCGCCGCCCTGGCTCCTGGCCTCCAGCACGGCCGGCACGATCGGCTGCACCATCTCGCCGATGACGCCCGGGAACGTCGCGTTCTTCTGCACGACCTCGACGGCGGCCGCGACGGCGCCGCAGGATTGATGGCCGAGCACGACCACGAGGGGCACCCCGAGGACGCCCACGGCGTACTCGATGCTGCCCAGAGCCGCCGTGTCGACCGTGTTGCCGGCGTTCCGGACGATGAACAATTCGCCGAGCCCGCGCCCGAACAGGATCTCGGGCGAGACCCGGCTGTCGGAGCAGCCGACCAGCACGCAGAACGGGGCTTGCCCGCGGGCGAGTTCGAGACGGCGTTCGCGTCCGTTCGCCGCCAGGGCGGGGGCCTCGTTCCTGAAGTTCTCGTTGCCCGCCTTCATGAGCTTGAGCGCTTCGGCCGGGGGCAGCGCGGTCTTGTCCACCGGGCCCGCGGCCTGCGCGACGGCGTTCGGCAGGGCCGTGGCGGCGAAGGCGCCCGCCACCCCGAGGAGGAGGCGCCGGCGGCCGGGATGCGGCAATCTGGTCGTGGCGCAGCGGTCGCAACGGGCATGCATGTCGGCGGATCCCCCCGGTTGCCCGAAGACCTGTGTCGTCCACGGGCTGAACGCGTCGCAGGTCGGACGGCCCGGGGACGGGTTTTGTTCCCGGGACCGGTGAAGCGATCGAGGCGCGCCGACGCGTCGGGGCCATCGAGGCCGGGATGATCGACGCCGCGACGGACGGAGTGCGCGATCCCGTTCTCCGGATCCCCGCCTCACCCGCATCCCGGGCGGCCGCGCGCGCCTTCGCCGCCCGACCGGGCGACGCGGACCCGCTCGGAACCGGATCGCCCCCCGACGGATTGCGGGGCCTAGGCCGGCCCCGCTGCGGGCGGGCCGTCCTGGCGCGTGGACCAGACGACGCGCCCGGCCGCGTCCCGCAGGGCCGCCGAGCCGGACCGACCCGCCAGCAGGTGCGCGAAGCGCGCCTTCGCGTCGGCGACCGCCGCCGCCTCGGAGGTGCCGAGGATCTGCTCGTCGTGGATGATGATGCCGCTGGCGCTCTCCCGATGCACGACGCATTGCAGCCGGAACGGCGCCGGTGGCGGTGACGGGATCATCGCGACCTCTCAGACCGGGGCGGGCGCCGCGCGCCCCGGCGCGGCGGCTCGGGCCGACGGGACGCCCTCACGCCGGGCGATGACGCGGTCGGATACCGGCGCCCCCATCCGTCGACACTCCCTGGAACTCTGTCTCAAGGGTCATCCCTATCAGGAATCTCGCGTCCCCAGAACGGGATTGATCGAGTCGCGGACAGGCGCAGGCCCCGGTCGCGGGAGGACCGGGGCCTGCGCGGTCAGGCCGCCGCGGCGGCGTCGGCGGCGGTCCGCGCCGACCCCAGGCAGGCCTCGACGCCGTCGCGCAGCGACGACACGTAGGCGTCCGCACCGATCTGCCGGCCCAGGGCGGCGTCCGTCAGCACCTTCTCGCCCACCGGCCACAGGCCCACCAGAACCGGCATGTGCGGGGCGCGCCGCTTCAGGCGCTCCAGCAGGTAGCGCAGGTGCGCGGGGCTGCCGCTGATGTCGAGGTAGGAGATGCAGATCATCGCCACCCCCGTCAGGTCGAGGTCGCGGACGCGGTCGCGCGAGACGGCCTCGTAGCCGACGACCCGGGCGCCGAGCCCGTGCTTGCGCAGCAGCTGCGCCAGCATCGCCGAGGAGGCCTCGTCGAGGGGGCCGCGCCCGGCCACGCACAGGACGGGCGCCTCGCCGCGCCACGCCTCCGGGCGGGCTTCGCGCGGCGGGGCCTGACCGGGTACCGCCTCCGTCCGGATGTGGGTCCGCTCGGCCAGGGTCGGCGTCTCGCTCGGGTTGACCGCGTTGACGTCGCGCGCGGGTTCCGCGTCGGGATGGTCCTCGAAATCCTCCACCACGGCCCGGGCCGAGCTGCGGATGTTCTCGATCTGCGCCGACGTGACCACCCCGCGGGCGTAGTCGTTGGCGGCGAGCTGGAGGCCCTTGAGCGCCACCTCGTCGTAGTACGACGACAGCGAGCGCTCCTTCAGCATGGCCTCGCCGAGGTCGCGCGCCTCGTCCGGGTCGCCGGCCAGCATCCGCTGGTAGAAGTTCTCCACCGGTGTCAGCGGCGGCCGGTCGCCCAGCAGGACGTCGAGGAACTCCAGGCTGTCGACGTGGCGGCCGAGCACCACGAGGCAGACCGTGAACGGGGTCGCCAGGATCAGGCCGAGCGGCCCCCACAGGAAACCCCAGAACAGGGTCGAGACGATCACCGCGAAGGGCGAGAGCCCGGTGGAGTGGCCGTAGAGCAGCGGCTCGATCACCTGCCCGAACACCGGTTCGGCGATCAGGAACAGCGCCGCGGTCTCGATCACCATCGACCAGCCCGGATCGACCGCGGCGGCCAGGACCACCGGGCCGACCCCGGACGCGAAGGCGCCGATATAGGGGACGAAGCGCATCAGCGCCGAGAACACGCCCCACAGGAGCGGGTTGGGCACGCCGATGACCCAGAGCCCGACGCCGATGAGCACGCCGAAGGTGGCGTTCATGCCGAGCTGGGCGAGGAAGTAGGTGCCGAGCCGGCCCGCGGCGTCGTCCATCGCCACCGTCGTGCGGTGCAGGTCGCTCGACCCGAACAGGCGGATCATGCGGTTGCGCAGGTCCTCGCGCTGCATCAGCAGGAACACGACGACCACCAGCACGATGCCGACCGTGGTCAGCGGCTCGACGATCGGGCCCAGCACCTTCTCGGCGAGCACCAGCGGCGAGGGCTCGGGCTCCTGCACCCGCACGAGCTGCGCCTTGGGGGTGTCGTCGCCCGGCGCGGTCGCCGCGACGGTGCCGGCGGCGTCGGCCTTCCGGGTGGCGG
>NZ_JAKSYP010000179.1:0-5371 GCF_022829625.1 Methylobacterium sp. E-046
GGGTAGGAGGTTTCGTGGAGCGCGTCGGTCAGGCAGCTGGGATCTCCGTCCGCTCGGTCGTCGCCAGCTTGGTGAGGGCGTTGTGCGCGTCGTGCTTGAAGTGTGAGAGCGTCTGGCCGGTCGGCTGCGTGAGGATCAGGCCCTCCAGCGTCTGATCCGGCACGTTCATCAGCGAGCCGATCATGGCCTCGGTGCGCTCGTAGAGCGGCTGTATCGCCTCCGAGTTTGCGCGGTAGCCACTGGCGGTGAGCGCCGCGTCGAACTTGTCTTGGTAAGCCCGGAATGCGCCCTCGGGTATGCCGGGTCCTGGACCCTTTCCACAGGCCGCCTCCGCCTGCTCGTAGAGCACATGGACCCTAGCCCACTCGACATCGGCCTCGTCCAGCAACGGCAGCAGCGTCGGCGCGAAGTCGATCAGGAAGCGATCCGGCGACGTGGTGCCGGGCTCGGCTTCAAAGTCCGGGAGAGGCTGAGCGCGCAGAGCCTCGACGGCATCCCCGATCGCGCGAACCATGCCGGACAGGTCGATCGCGGCATCAGGGGCGTGATCCTCGTCGACGTAGTGCTGGGCATGTCGCAGCAGCGCTAGCAGTTCGGCCGATGAAGCGGGCGGTGCTGCAAAGAGGCTGTTCCACGTTGCCGTCACGAGGTCGTCCGCAGCGTCACGCTCAGCTTCAGCGGCGGCCACGGCCTCTGCTGATAGATCGCGTCCGTGCTGCCGCCGCCATGCCGGGTCGGCCGGCAGAACGCTGTCGGTCCAACGGTTCCGCGCGAGCCGGTGCTGTGCAATCCGCGAGAGGACCGAAGCTTCGGTTGCAGCGGCGGAAATGGCGGCGGTGACGGTCCCGGGCATCGAAGTCGGATAGGCGCTGCGGGAGAAGCGCGAGAGCCCGGCTTTCAGGCCGGCGGCGCGCTGGCGCAGGGTCGGGCGGTCGGGCTGCTGCCGGCGGAACGGGTTGAGCGAGGACATAGGGAAGCCTCCAGGGATCACGGGATCAGGGGACGGAGGCGCGACGGGCTGCCCGCCGCGTCGGGCGGGTCAGAGCAGGGAAGCGAGGCCGGTCAGGACGATCCCGCCGCCGATGATGGCGACCGCGGCCAGCAGCTCGCCGGCCACGTCGAGGAAGCGCAGGGAGCGGCTGTGCGCGGTATCGGGCCGGACCGGGGCGACGGCCTGCCAGGGCTCGATGGTGCCGGGCTGGGTTTCGTCGGGCAGGTTGCGGTAGCGGCGATCCAGCGGGATCTGACGGCGGCCGGTGCGGGCGCTGGTGCTGCGAACCGGGACGGGCTGGCTGAAATTTGGGATGCGGGCATAGGACATCGTTCGCGCTCCTGGTGGGGCTCGTGGCGGTGGGTCGGGGAGATGAAGGGGTGCGGGCGCCGATCAGGCCGGCGCGGGCACCGTTCAGTCAGGGGAGGTGTGGGCCTTCGCTGCCGAGGCGGTCAGCGGCAATGCTTCAAGGAGTGCCACCAGATCCGAGCGGAGGATGACTGTGCTTGCGCCCAGCTTTCGCGCGGGCAAGGCGCCATCGGCAATCATCTGGTAAATCGTGGACTTGCTCACGCCGAGCACGGTGGCAGCATCTTTCGGACGATAGGCGAGCGGCCGGGGAGCCTGCGTATCCGGACGGGCCGCTCGGGTCGGCTCTGCTTCCGGTTCTGATCTGACGGCCATCACTGTGCCTTTCAGTGCGCGGCCATGTGGCGGGCCAGCTTGGCGGCGCGCCACGCGGCGGTGAGGCAGACTGACATGGCCTCTCCCCAGGTGCAGCCGAACCGCTCCTGATGGGCGCGGGCGGCCTTGGCGGCAGCCGACATGATGGCAGCGCGATCGAACTGGCCGGCCTTGAACAAGGGGCGCCGGGTGGTGCGCACCGTCAGGTCGATGCGGGCCTTGGCCGAGAGGAGGCCTGCTGGCGCCTTAGTGCGGTCAGCGCGAACGTCACGGAGGGCGGCATTCCAGGAAATTGACCGGTTGGACATGGCGTCAGCGCCTTGCTCAATTCCTCAATGTTGGTATCCTGTCACAAGCATGATTGGTACGCAAGAGCGTTATTGTGACCGTATCACAATTTTCGATAACCGGGTCACAAGCGCGGATGGCGCGGGCGGGGTTGCGTCTGAGTGTTCGGCAGATTGCCGAGGCCGCGAATGTCTCCCCGAACACAGTTACTCGTGCTGAGGCAGATTTGCCCGTCAACACGTCGACGCTGGCCGTGCTGCGTCAGGCCCTTGAGGCCAAGGGGGCTCGGTTCGGCTCAGATGGCAGCGTCATCGCCAATGCCATTGATCCAGAGGACGATAGCGTCGCAGGCGAGCCGCAGGCGTGATCCCGGCTTTCAACCTCTCGCGCGTCCTGCCGCCCTTCATCGGGGCGAGCGCAACCGATCGTGACGGTCTGTCGCCGTTCGAGACAACGCTAGAGGAGGTGATCAACCGGTTCGCCACGAGCGACGAACGGGCCCGGATCCTTGAAGGTCTCTTGGCCTACCGTGGAGCCCTCCAACAGGCCGGCATCGTGAACGGCTTCCAATGGATTGCCGGTAGCTTCTGTGAGGACGTAGAGACCATTCGTGGCCGATCACCCGGCGATATCGATGTTGTCACATTCGCATATCGCCCAGTTCCAGACGATCAATGGCCTGCGTATTTTTACTTACATCAGCAATTGTTCAATCCTGCTTGGACCAAGCAGCACTTTAAATCAGACGCCTATTATATCGATCTCGACAAAGATGCGGACCTAATTGCTGAGGACGCGACGTACTGGTGCAGTTTATTCTCACATCAACGAAATAGTCATCTGTGGAAAGGTATGCTAAAAATCCCGCTTGCGTCGGACGATGCCGCTGCACGGGCACTGCTGTGAGGGCAGGTCATGGCTAAGCGACTGGAACTTGAAACGCTTCGCGCAGATCTCGCCGCCGTCACCGGTCTGCTGGGCCGCCGCACGCCCGAGCGCGACCCCGTCGGCTACTTTCAGTTCAATCAGCGCCGCGAATTGCTGGAGCAGCAGATCCGCGAGCTAGGAGACGTTGAGGAGTCCCTGGCAGAGATCGGCCTGTTCTTCGCCGGACGCCCGGTTATCGGATCTCGCGGCATTACCGCCGACTTCAGCACCAAGGCCCTCAGCAGCTTCCAATCTGTCGTCTCTACGCGCTACGCCGCCGACAGCGGGCCGGTGGGCCGCGCCGGACGCCTGCGCCATCGCGATCGGTCGCAGCTCATCATCAAGGATGTCGTCCGTGGCTCGTTCGGCTTCGTCTTAGAAGAGGCAGAGAGCGAGGCCGAGGAGGCGCCCAGCCTCAAACCAGCCCTCGATGCTGCGGTAGACATCATCTACAGCGCAGCCAAGGGCGGGCAGGACGAATTCAATGAGGCTACCGACGCGCAGGACCCGAAGGTGCTGGACTCGGTTAAATCGTTCTTCGCATTCCTCGACGAGCAGGGCGCATCGGTCCGCGTCGTAGAAGGCGAGCGCGACTTCACCATCAGCCGCGATGAGGTCACGCGCGCTCGCACCCGCACTGCTCAACTCGACTTTCTTGAGAACAACCAGAATTTCATCGGCATTCTGTATCTGTTGCCGGATGCGCGCCGGTTCGAGTTGCACGATCAGCGCGGCCAGCCCGCGAAAAAAGGCCCGATCTCGCGAGAATGCTTCGACACGCTGGCGACGCCCGAGGGCTCGGTTCGCGAAGGCATCGCCGGCAGCCTGCAGCTGGCGACGCTGAAGGTTCGCCGAACCACGATGCGCAATGGCGAAGAGCGGTTCTCCTACACGCTGGTGGCGACCCGACCGGTCGGGACGGACGATCAGCAAGTACCAGCCGACGCTGGGCGACGGGCTTAAGGACACACCCCTAAGCCCAATCAGATCAATAGGTTGCGTCGAAAACCGGGCTTGGAGGAAATCACCCCCTTTTCGGCCCGGTCGGCAGTGTCAGTCCGTCCAATCCCAGCCATTACCGACCGCCACTCCGAACCGAGAGCAGATTTCACAGCTTTCGACGGCATCGATAAACTTGTCCGCTCCGTCTTTTAACTGTCTCCATCAGCTTCTCGACACATTGGCAGACCTCGAAGCGCTCAGCGGGAGGTCCGATGCCACGTCGATCACTTTTGACGGACGAAGAGCGTCACCAAAGAACCTTGGAGAAGCAGCGCCGGTGGCGGGAAAAGAACCGCGAGGAGGCGAACGCCAGAGCGCGAGTTGCCCGAGAAGCGAAACGCCGGGACGCTGGGGTTAAGCCGCGGCCAAAGGGGGAGCGGACCCCAGACGGTAAGCGCACCCGCCGTGAGATCACGCCCGAGATGCGGAAACGCTATCTCGCCAACACGAAGCACAGCCCGGAGGCGATAGCCCGGGGCAAGGCATACCGGGCAGCTTGGAACAAGCGCTGGAGACAGGCCCACCGCGAGGAATATGCCGCCTATCATCGCCGCTGGCGGGCAGCCAAGGGCGAGGCTTACCTTGCCTATAACCGACGTCGAGTGTCGAAGTCGCACGCAGCGCGCCATGCTCAGCTAGTCGCGGAACGCGGGGCGTTCGAGGCGCCAACGGCGCCGGCGATGTTGGCTGATCCCAAAGCCCTTTATGCCGAGATCAAGAGGCACCTCCCCGCCAACTTCACCGGCACCATGCGGGAGGACGTGATCGGCGAGGCGCTGGTGCACTGCTTCGAAGGCTTGAGCGTCGAGAAGGCTGTGAAGCTCGCTCGGCTGAAGGTCGGCCGCGACTTCCGAGAAGGCAACTTCCAAAACATCCCCATCGAGAAGGCAACTTGGCTTTAAGCCTCCTGCATTTCCGAGAATGGCGTTGGGGCCGGGATCCGATCCCGAGAGCGGAAAGGGGCGTAGCGGCGGGACGACATGCCGCCGGTACTCGTGAGCCGACCTGACCGACGCTGCCCTAGTTAAAGATCTCACCGATTGAGATCTCAGCCATGTGGTACCTCTACGCCTTCGTACTGCTGGCTGGCGTCGCCAATGCCATCCAGGCAGGGCAGAACGGTGCTCTCTCAAAGGGATTGGACGAGTCTCTGACCGCCGGCCTCGTCGTGGTCGCCGGCACCGCGACGTGCATTCTCGTCGTCGGCCTTCTCTCAGGCAAGCTCGCCTGGCCGACGGCGGCTCAGGCTGCGGCGATGCCGTGGTGGGCGTGGCTCGGCGGGATCCTCGGCGGCTGCATCATCCTCGCTCAGTTCCTCGTAGCCCGTCAGATCGGAGCCGCCCCATTCCTCGGCCTCCTCGTCACGGCCGGCGTGGTGACCTCGATCGTGCTGGACAACTTTGGCTGGGTTGGCTTCGAACGACATCCTGCCAGCGTCTGGCGGATCCTGGGTGGCTTACTCATGGTGGCCGGGGTGGC